>NZ_JBXUOV010000069.1:0-29296 GCF_057196585.1 Micromonospora sp. ATLC20 | reverse complement strand
GTGCGGGCCGGCCGGGAGGCGGCCCGGCGGGCGCGGGGCGCACTCGACGCCGCGCAGGAGCGGCTGCGCCGGGCCTGGCGTGAGTTCGACGCGGTACGCGACGGGCTGGCCCGGTTCGGTCCGCCGGCCGCCGACCGCGACGACGTGGCGGCGGCGTGGGCGGCGCTGGCCGGCTGGGCGAGCGAGCAGGCGCAGGCGCGGCGCGCGGACCGCGACGGGCTGGCCGACTCGGTGGAGGCGGCGCAGCGGGCCGCGGCCGAGGTCGCCGACGCGATCGCCGCGTTGTTCACCGCCGCCGGGCTGGACGCGCCGCAGGACGCGCCGCGCGACGTGGCGGTGGCGGTGGAGCGGGCCGAGGCGGAGTTGCGCCGCCTCGACGAGCGCCGCGAGCAGGCCGCCGAGCTGCGGGAACAGCGGGCCGGGCACGAGCACGAGGCGCGGGTGGCGCGGGCGCTCGCCTCGCACCTGCGGGCGAACAACTTCGAGCGCTGGCTGCTCACCGAGGCGCTGGACCTGCTGGTCGACGGCGCGTCGGGGATCCTGCGGGAGCTGTCCGGCGGGCAGTACGACCTGGTGCACGACAAGGGTGAGTTCTTCGTGGTCGACCACCACGACGCCGGGCTGCGGCGCGGGGTGCGGACGCTGTCCGGTGGGGAGACGTTCCAGGCGTCGCTGGCGCTGGCCCTGGCGCTGTCCGAGCAGCTCGCCGGCATGTCCACCACCGCCGCCAGCCTGGAGTCGATCGTCCTGGACGAGGGTTTCGGCACGCTCGACGCGGCGACGCTGGACACGGTCGCGGCGACGCTGGAGAACCTGGCCGCCCGGGGCGACCGGATGGTCGGCGTGGTCACCCACGTGCCGGCGCTGGCCGAGCGCATCCCGGTCCGTTTCGAGGTCCGCAAGGACGCGCGGACGGCCCGCGTGGAACGGACCGGCCTGTGACCGGCGCGTCCCGGCGGAGCGCCGCGTGACCGGGCCGTCGCCGGCGTTCTTCGTCGACGCCTGGGATCCGGCGTACGGCGCGTCGTTCGAGGCGGCCGGTGGCGCCGGGCCGGCCGCGCCGAGCAGCGCCCAGGTCGACGCCGACGTCGAACTGCCGGCCACCGACTGGCGGGCGATCGGCCCCCGCGCGGACGTGCGGTCGCCGGATGTGGTGCTGCTGGTCGACGGGGTGCGCCGGATCGACGCCAGCGTCTGGACGGCCGAGGAGGACGGCGGCTCGTTCCCCGGCATCGCCGCCTCGTACGCGGCCGGTGTGGTGCGCTGCGACCTGGACCGGGGCGCCGCCGAGATGGCCGGCGCCCGGGTGGGGCGTGGCCTGTTCACGGCGAGCCCGTCGGCGCAGGACGTGGTCGCCGGGACGGTCCGTTACCCGGTGCACCGGGTCAGCGGCACCGGTGAGCTGAGCAAGCTGCCCGCGGCGGTGCAGGCGCCGCTGACCGCGCTGGAGGTGGCCGTCTCCGACGCGGTACGCACCGACGGCGACCTGCTGGTGGTGGACGGGCCGCTGCGCAGCCGGCGCAACCTGCCGCGCACGCTCGGGTACATCAAGACGCAGCACAGCCAATACCTCGACGGGCGGCTGACCGCCGTGGTGACCGGGCTGGCGCCGGGCGAGCGCTGCCCGGTGTTCCGGCTGGGTACGGCGTGGGGCGGCTGGTCGTGGTATCTGCGGCTGCCGGTACGCGCGGGCGCGCCGTGGGCGGGCATCGTGCGGGTGGAGTGCTCGGCCGACCTGACCGTGCCGGAGGCGATCGCGCTGGCCGACCTGTCGCTGGTGACGCTGCCCCGGTTCGCCTCCACCCCGTACAAGGATCCGCGCGCCCCGCAGAACCTGGTGCCGATCGCCGGGCTGGAACGCCGGCTGCGCGGGATGCTCGGCGATGCGCGGCTGCTGCACCGGGTGCTCACCGCCGCGGCGCGTGGGATGCGGCGCTGATGGGCCGGCGACGCGACTCCGACCGGGTGGTGGCCGACGTCGACACCGGCCGGGCCGAGCTGGTGCCGGACGCCGACCGTGCGGGCTCCTGGACGCTGCTGCTGGACGGCGCGCCGCAGTCGCATGTGGACCTGACCGACCCGTCGCACCTGGAGTTCGAGTACGTCCGGCGGCTCGCCGCCGCGCTGGACCTGGTGGCGCCGGCCGGGACGCCGCTGCGGGTGCTGCACCTGGGTGGCGGCGCGCTCACCCTGCCCCGCTACGTGCAGGTCACCCGGCCCGGTTCGACGCAGCGGGTGTCCGAGGTGGACGGCGCGCTGGTGGAGCTGGTCCGCCGTGAGCTGCCCTGGCCGTCCGATCCGCGCCTGAAGGTCCGGGTGGCCGACGCGCGGGCCACGCTGACGTCGAGCCGGGACGGCGCGTACGACGTGATCGTGGCCGACGTGTTCGCCGGCGCCCGTACCCCCGCGCACCTGACCTCGGTGGAGTACGCCGCCGAGGTGGCCCGGGTACTCGCGCCCGGCGGCAGCTACCTGGCGAACGTGGCCGACGGCCCGCCGCTGCGGCACGCCCGCGCCCAGATCGCGACGGTGCGGACCGTGCTGCCCCGGGCCTGCCTGGTGGGTGACGCGGCGGTGCTGCGCGGCCGGCGCTACGGCAACCTGGTGCTGGTGGCGTCCCGGGTGGAGCCGCCGGTGCCGGAGCTGACCCGGCGGGCGGCGGGCGACTGGTTCCCCGGCCGGGTGCTCGCCGGCGCCGAGCTGGACCGGTTCACCGGCGGCGCGGCGGTGGTCCACGACGCGGACGCCGTCGACTCCACTCCCCCACCGCCGGGAATTTTTTCCGTCAAACGTTGATCCGATCGGCTGATCGCTGCGTACCACCGGGCGGCCATGCCCGTGGGGGGCCGGCTGATGTCATTGGACAGCGGAGGTCTGCATGCATGCGGTGGCGGCCGGCTGGCACGGCGAAGTGGCGCGGCCCGAGTGGATGTTCGCCCGGGCACAACCACACTCGCGCGCCTCGCGTTCGGGCCGGGGGGTCGACGCCCGGTCCGCCGATCGCCAGAATGACCCGGTGCCGCCGCGACCCGCTCCCGGACGCCACCAGGCGACCTCCGCCGAGGCCAGCCACTCCGACCAGCTGATCCGCCTGCTGTACGCCGAGCACGCCGGCCCGTTGCTGATGTTCGTGATGCGCCTGACCGGCGGGGACCGGCAGCGCGCCGAGGACATCGTGCAGGAGACGCTGCTGCGGGCCTGGCGCAACGCGCACCGGCTCGGCGTGCAGGGCCAGGGCTCGCTGCGCCCGTGGCTGGTCACGGTGGCCCGGCGGATCGCCATCGACGAGCACCGCAGCGAGCAGGCCCGCCCGCCCGAGACGTACGACCGGGATCTCACCATGTTCGCCGAGTCGGACAGCACCGACCGGGTGCTGCGCACGATGACCGTAGCGGACGCGCTGCGTACGCTGAGCCAGTCGCACCGGGAGATCCTGGTGGCGACGTACTTCCGGGGACGCACCGTGCCGGAGGCGGCCGAGGAGTTGGGGCTTCCGCTGGGTACCGCCAAGTCGCGGGTCTACTACGCGCTGCGCGCGCTGCGCACGGCTCTGCAGGAGAGGGGGGTGACCGAATGAGCCGGGCCGATCACATGGACGTCGCCGCGTACGCGCTCGGCGTGCTGGACGCGCAGGACGCGGAGCGGTTCGAGGAGCATCTGGCCACCTGCTGGGCCTGCGCTGCGGAACTGGAGACGATGGTCCCGGTGGTGGGGCTGCTCTCCGGCATCGACGGCGAGGCGATGGCCGCGCTGGAGCAGACGCACACCGATCCGGCGCTGCTGGACCGGACGCTGGTGGCGGTACGGCGGGACCGGCGTCGTACCCGGGTGCGGCAGTTGCTGGCCACAGCGGCGGCAGTGGTGGTGTTCGGCGGCCTGAGCGGGGTCGCCGCCGGGATGCTCGGCGACGATCCCGCGCCGCCGCAGGCGGTGCCGACGCCGGCCGCGCCGAGCGTCGCGCCGAGCGGCGAGCCGGGCAACCCGAACGACCCGGGCGTCGGCGGGGAGCCGATCGAGGGCGACCAGCACAACGCGACCGACCCGGGGACGGGCGTGCAGACGACGATGTGGCTGGCCCGCAAGGAGTACGGCACGCAGATCGCGGTGCAGCTCAGCCGCCTGCCGGGGCCGCGCACGTGCCGGCTGGTGGTGGTCCGCAAGGACGCCACCAGCGAGGTGATCTCCAGCTGGTCGGTGCCGGTCGGCGGCTACGGGACGAACCAGAACCAGCTTCCGCTACAGCTGAGCGCGTCCACGTGGACCCCGGTGCGAGACATCGACAAGCTCCAGGTGCAGTCGGTCGACGCGAACGGGGTGGCCAGCACGCTGGTGACGGTGGACGACATCTGATCGAACGCGAAGCGGCGCCGGGTGGCTGGGCCACCCGGCGCCGTCGTGTCGTGCCCGGCCGGCGGACCCCCTCGTGCTGACGCACGCGCGGCGACGCCCATCGGTTCAATCGGTCCACTGTGAAATGTGCCACCCCTGCGGGTTCAACCTTGACAGCGCCGCGCCCGTACTACTCGGCGAACTGCCAAGAACGAGGAGGGCACGTGGCACACCACAAGCGGACGACCGTCATCGTCGCGAGCGCGATGGTCGCACTTACGGCCTGCGCCCCAGCAGGCTACAACGGGGCGAACTCGGGCGCGGCCGAGCCGGTCGCCGTCGCCGCGGCCGAACCCACCGCGGCGGCCGAACCGGAGGCGTCGGCGGCTCCCGAGGAGGAGCCGGTAGCGGACAAGGCGCCCCCGGCCAACGTGAAAATCACCGACGAGCTGGTCGGCAAGAAGTTGCCCCGGATGGGCCGCGTCGTCACCGACCAGGACGGCTGGGTGCTGTACCGGTTCGACAAGGACTCCGACGATCCGCCGCAGTCCAACTGCGTGGACAAGTGCGCCGAGGTCTGGCCGCCGTCGCTCACCGACGGCAACCCGAAGCTGCAGGGCGTCTCCGACGACAAGGTCGGCACCATCACCCGCCAGGACGGCACCCGGCAGCTCACCATCGGCGGCTGGCCGGTCTACCGCTACATCGGCGACAAGAAGCCCGGCCAGTGGAAGGGCCAGGGCGTCGGCGGCACCTGGTTCGTGGTCGACCCGAACGGCAAGAAGAACCTGACCTGCCTGCCGACCGGCACGCCCAAGGCGGTCGCGCCGCCCGCGGCCGGCAGCTCCTCCGGTGGCGGCTCCGACTACTCGTACTGACGCACCAGGACACGGTGATCGGTCGCCGGCGGGGAGGGCGCGGCCGGTCACCGTCGCGAACCCCGGGAGGCGGGCCGCACCGGCATCGGCCCGCCTCCCGGCCAGGCGTGCCCGGCGTCACGGCCGGGCCACGTGGCAGAGTGGCCTGGTGACCTCGCCCGACGCCCGCCGTACGCTGCGCCCGCCGGCCGGCTACCGCCTGGCCCCGTCGGTGCGGGCGCTCACGTTCAGCCCGTACGACCCGTGCGCGCGGATCGCCGCCGGCACGTTCTGGTGGGCCACCCGCACCCCGGACGGCCCGGCCACGCTGGCGCTGCGCCCGGAGGCCGGCGAACTGACCGCCGAGGGGTACGGCCCGGGCGCCGGCTGGGTGGTCGAGCGGGCCGACCGGATCGCCGGGCTGTGCGACGACCTGACCGGGTTCGCGGCGCTCGCCGGCGCGCATCCGCTGGTGGCCCGCCTCGCGCACACGCACCACGGGCTGCGGATGCCCGCCACCGGCCAGATCTTCCCCCGGCTGCTGCGGGCCGTCTTCGAGCAGAAGGTCACCGGCAAGGAGGCGTACCGGGCGTACGCCGCCACCGTGCGGCACTTCCGCGAGCCCGCCCCCGGCCCGCTGCAACCCCTGCTGCTGCCGCCGGAGCCGGCCGCGGTGGCGGCCACGCCGTACTGGGTGTTCCACCCGTTCGGGGTCGAGCAGCGGCGCGCCGACACGCTGCGCCGCGCGGCGGCCGTCGCGGACCGGCTGGAACGCTGCGCCGACTCGGCCGAGGCCACCCGGCGGCTCACCGCGATCCCCGGTATCGGGCCGTGGACCGCCGCCGAGGTGGTGCGCATCGCGTACGGGGATCCGGACGCGGTCAGCGTCGGCGACTACCACGTGCCGAACACCGTCGCCTGGGCGCTGGCCGGCGAGCCGCGTGGCGACGACGCCCGGATGCTGGCGCTGCTGGAGCCGTTCCGGGGCCACCGCGGCCGGGTGTGCGTGCTGCTGGAGGCGGCGGGCGTGCAGGCGCCGAAGTACGGTCCGCGCGCCCCGATCCGCTCCTTCGCCCGCTACTGACCGCTCAGCGCCGCCGGCACAGCCGCCGCAGCGTGCGCCCCAGCCACCAGGCGTACGCCCGCTGGAAACCGAGCACGACCGGCCCGCCGGCCCGCACGTACCAGTGCGCCGGGCGGCTGAACGCGGTCACCTCGAACCAGACGCCGTCGGCGCCCCGGGTCACCAGGAACGCCTCCTCACCGACCTCCGGGTGCCCGGGCAGCGTGCCGTAGCCGAACCCGGCCCGATCCGGCTCGTCCACCGTCCACACCACCTCGGTCGGGCCCCACAGCCGCACCGGGCCGACACCGACCCCCGGCGTGACCCGTACCCCGGGGGCGGCGCGCGGCGCGTCCGCGCGCATCACCACGCCTGCGGCGCGGTGCAGCCGCCAGCCCAGCACCGCGTCCGCCGCCAGCGGGAAACCGCCGTCCGGCAGCCGGACCCGGTGGCGCAGGTGGTGGTAACCGGCCGGCAGGCCGCCGTCGCGGGTCGCGCCCACCTCCGGGTACGTCAGCTCCGGCACGCCTGTCACCTCCACGCTCATGGGAACACCCCCGCCAGCGTACGGCCGCCCGGGAGCGCTGTGGTGAGCTGAGCCGGTGACCGACGTGACCATCGCCCCCGCCGGCCTCGCCGACGCCGGGGAGATCCTCACCGTGCAGCGTGCCGCGTACCTGGTGGAGGCGCAGCGCTACCGCGACGTGTTCCTGCCGCCGTTGACCGAGACGCTGGACGAGGTGCGGGCGGCGCTGACCGGGCCGGACGTGGTGCTCGCCGCCCGGCGCGGCACCCGCCTGGTCGGCTCGGTACGCGCCCGCCTCGACGGCGACACCGCCCACGTGGGCCGCCTCTCGGTCGCGCCCGACCAGCAGGGCCGGGGCGTCGGCGGGCGGCTGCTGGACGCCGTCGAGCACGCCTGCGCCGGCCGGGTGACCCGGTTCGCGCTGTTCACCGGCGCGGACAGCGCGGCGAACCTGTCCCTGTACGCGGGCCGCGGCTACCGGGTGGTGGCACACCGGCCGGATGAGAACGGCAACCGCCTCGCCGTGCTGGAGAAGACGGTCAGTTCCGCTCACAGCGGCGCTTGAGCCCGTCCGCCTCCTGCCGCAGATAGCGGCGCATCATCGACCCGCCGAGCAGTCCGATCAGCCAGGCCAGCGGCCCGGTCTGCACCAGGACCAGCTCGGCCCGGGTGCGCCCGTCGTCGAGCGGCACCAGCCGGTGCTCACCACGGGTACGCACGCCGGGGCTCGCCGACTCCCAGGCGAACGAGTACGGGGGATAGATCTCCACGACCCGCCACACCGCCGGGCGCAGCCGGGGCTGCTCCAGCCGGGCTGTCGAACCGAGGAGCAGCGGACCGGGCTCCAGCCGGCGGGCGGCGGTGACCGACGGTGTCCACTCCGGCCAGCGCTCGACGTCGCTCTGCACTTCCCAGACCCGCTCGACGTCGGCGGCGATCTCGACGGACTCGGTGAACCGCATCGGCGTTCCTCCCCCGTGGACGGTCCCCCCCAGGCTATGCCCGCGCTCCGCTCCCGCGCCGCCCCACTCGCCGCCCCTCGCCCCGCTCGCCCGCTCGCCCGCTCGCCCGCTCGCCCGCTCGCCTCGATCTTGGAGTTGTGGCGCCCAGGATGTCCGTTCGGCGGGATTTGTGAGGTGCCACAACTCCAAGATCGGCGGTTCGCCGGGCCGGCCGGAGGGTCAGGCGGCTTCGTGGAGGTCGGCCAGGGTGACCGGGGCGTAGCGCTTCAGCAGGCGCTCCAGCTCGGTGACCGAGCCGACCTCGCCGAGGACGTTCACGCCGCCGCCGTGCTCCGGCGGATAGCGGTGCGCCAGCCGGTAGCGGTAGCGGCCACGGATCAACTCGACGCTGACCCGCCAGCGCCCGCAGCATTCGCAAATCCACTCCGGCACGCCGCGACGGTAGCTCTGACCTGCGGTTTCACCATTCGGGCGGTGGTGACGAACGCGGCCGGTGCGGGACACGCCGCCCGGCCACCGGCGGTGATCTGCGCCACCACTGTCGGTGGGGTCTGGTTGACTGGTCGCCGTGGACCTGCCGATCAACCCTCCGGTCGAGCCGATGCTCGCCAAGAGCGTGGCCCAGTTGCCGACCGATGCCGGCCTGACCTACGAGCCGAAGTGGGACGGCTTCCGCTGCATCGTGTTCCGCGACGGCGACGAGGTCGAGCTGGCCAGCCGGGGCGGCAAGTCGATGACGCGCTACTTCCCCGAGGTGGTCGAGCAGGCCCGCCGGCAGCTCCCGGCCCGCTGCGCGGTCGACGGCGAGCTGATCGTGATCCGGCGGGACGGCCCGGGCGGGCAGCCGCGGCTCGACTTCGAGCTGCTGGCCCAGCGCATCCATCCGGCCGCCTCCCGGGTGAAGCTGCTGGCCGAGACCACGCCGGCCGACTTCGTCGCGTTCGACCTGCTGGCGATCGACGACGAGCTGCTCATCGGCCAGCCCTATCCGCAGCGGCGGGAGCGGCTGGAGCAGGCGTTGTCCAAGGTGCGCCCGCCGGTGCACGTGACCCAGGTGACCACCGACCCGGAGACGGCCCGCCGCTGGTTCGACGTGTTCGAGGGCGCCGGGCTGGACGGGCTGATCGTCAAGCCGGCCGACCTGCCGTACGAGCCGGGCAAGCGGCTCATGTCCAAGGTCAAGCACGCCCGCACGATGGACGCGGTGGTGGCCGGTTTCCGCTGGCACAAGTCCGGTCCGGTGGTCGGCTCGCTGCTGCTCGGCCTCTACGACGACGACGGCGTGCTGCACCACATCGGCGTCAGCTCCTCGTTCACCATGGCCCGCCGCAAGGAGCTGCTCGACGAGCTGGAGCCCTACCGCGACGTCGGCGGCGAGCACCCGTGGGTGCACGGCGACCACGAGCGGGGTCAGCGCATCCCGGGCGGGGTGAGCCGGTGGACCGGCGGCAAGAACCTGGAGTGGGAGCCGCTGCGCCCGGCGCTGGTGGTCGAGGTGGCGTACGACGCGATGGAGGGCGACCGGCTGCGGCACACCGCCCGGTTCGTGCGCTGGCGTCCCGACCGTGATCCCCGCTCCTGCGACTACGGCCAGCTCGACCGCCCGATCCGTTACGACGTCGACGAGGTGCTGCGCGGCGATCCGGCGGCGACGGTCGGTGACACCCGCGGCCGGGCGTAGCCTGACGGTCGACACGATCATGGAGGGCGCCCACGTGACCCGCTTCCCCGACCGGACCCGCCGGTTCCGGCCCGTCCTGGCCGCGTTCGTCGCGGCGGTGGTGCTCACCGCCGGCTGCACGCTGCCGGCGTTCGCCCCGCGCGCCGAGAGCGAGGGCGAGGCCGCCCCGCCGGGTACCGCACCGGAGTGGCGGGCCTGCCCGGAGGTGCCCGACGAGCTGGTCGGCCGGGGCGCGGCGGACATGCGCTACGACTGCGCCCGGATCGCGGTGCCGCGCAACTGGGGCACCGGGGCCACCGCCGGCGCGACCGCCGGGCCGGGCGCCGGTGAGACGTTCGAGATCGCGCTGATCCGGGCCCGCTCGACCAAGCAGCGCGACCGGATCGGCTCCCTGGTGATCAACCCGGGCGGTCCCGGCGCGTCCGGCGTCGACACCGCCGTCTACCTGTCCTTCGGCCCGGCGTTCGGCGGCCTGCCGACGGCGATCACGGACCGGTTCGACATCGTCGGCTTCGACCCGCGCGGGGTGGCCCGGTCCAGCCCGGTCAAGTGCATCTCCGACGCCGACCTGGACGCCAGCTTCGGCTACGACCCCGACCCGGAGAGCCAGTCGTCGTTCGACGGATTCGTCGGCCTCAACCGGCGCATCGGCGAGCGGTGCGGCGCGAAGTACGGCGACCAGCTCCCGCTCTACGGCACCGAGCAGGCCGCGCGGGACATGGACGCGGTCCGCGCGGCGGTCGGTGACGACAAGCTGACCTATCTCGGCTACTCGTACGGCACGCTGCTCGGCGCGACCTACGCGCAGCTCTACCCGCAGCGCGTGCGCGCCCTGGTGCTCGACGGCGCGGTCGACCCGCAGCAGAAGCTGATCGCCGGGTCGGAGAGCCAGGCGAAGGGCTTCGAGCGGGCGTTCGACAACTTCGCCGACTGGTGCGCGGCGAACGCCGGCCGCTGCCCGATCGCCCCGGACGCCCGGGGCGCGGTCACCGACGCGATCGCCAAGGCGAAGGTCTCCCCGGTCCGCGCGCAGGACGGCCGCAAGGCCACCGCGGGCTGGGTCTTCTACGCGGTGATCTCCTCGCTCTACACCGAGCAGGGCTGGCAGGAGCTGGCCCGGTCGATCGACGACCTGCAGGGCGGCGACCCGGACGGCGTGTTCAAGCTGGCCGACTCGTACGCGGGCCGCGAGCCGGACGGGCACTACTCCAACCTGTTCGACGCCAACCTGGCGGTCAACTGCGCCGACGAGACCGAGAAGCCGTCCCGCGAGCAGGTCCGCTCGTTGCAGTCGCAGTGGCGGCAGAAGTACCCGCTGTTCGGTCCCGCCCTGGCGGTGGGGATGCTGGGCTGCGTGGAGTGGCCCGGTGAGCGGGATCCGTACCCGACCGGCCGGGCGAACGGCGCGCCGCCGATCCTGGTCGTAGGCACCACTGGTGACCCGGCCACGCCGTACGAGCAGACGCCGGCGCTCGCGTCGATGCTCGGCGTGGGACGGGTGCTGACCTGGGAGGGCGAGGGGCACACCGCCTACCCGCAGACGTCGTGCGTGACCTCGGCGGTCGACGCGTACCTGATCTCGCTGACCGTCCCCCGGGAGGGGCTGCGCTGCCCCGCCCGGTGACGGTCCGGCCGGCGGCCGGGAGCCGGACGCCGGCCGGTCGAACGCCGCCGGTCAGCCGGCGGCCGGGGGCGTCCAGCCCTCCGCGATGTGCCCGATTCGGACGCGCTGGGGGTGGTCGCCGACCGGGACGCTCGCGACCTTCTGCCCGGTCGCGAAGTTGATCGCGGTGACCTGATCCGCGCCGGATTCGGAGATCACGCAGTCCCGGCCGTCCCCGCTGACGGTGGCCCAGTACGGCTTGCTCGCCGGCACCAGCGGCCCCTCCCGCAGCGTGGCCCGGTCCAGCACCGTGGCGTAGTCGTCCATGGTGCCGGCGACGCAGATCCGGGTGCCGTCGGAGCTCATCGACAGGCCGTGGTGGCGGGAGTCGTTGACCCAGGTGGTGCGGTCCTCGCTGGTGGCCGGGTTCTTCGGCAGCGTGGCGACGCGGGTGACCCGGTCGGTGGCCACGTCGTACTCGACCACGCCGTTGAAGAAGGACACCTGGAAGTAGAGCCGGCTGCCGTCGGGGGTGAACACGGCGGGACGGACCGCGTCGGAGAGGTCCCGGCGGCCGGCGGCGTCCAGCCGGTCCCGCATGTCGATCACCTTGACCACCTGGTACGTGCCGGTGTCGGCGACGGTGATCCGGCGGTCGCCCTTGGTCCAGTCGAGCCACGGCGCGTCCAGGTCGGTGTTCACCTCGCCGATGGACATGTTCCACAGCCGGGTGCCGCCGTCGGTGTAGATGTTCTCGTGCGGCTTGTCGCCGGCGCCGAACGAGCCGAGTTGCGCGCCGGTGCGGATGTCCAGCACGTGCACCGTGTTGGAGGTGGAGGCGGAGACCGCGACGCGGGTGCCGTCCGGCGAGACGGCCATGTGGTCGGCGCGGTAGCCGGAGACCGGGAACCGCCAGCGCAGCGCACCGGTCGCCAGGTCGATCGAGACGACGTCGGCGAAGCTGGGCCGGGACACCACCAGCGCGGTGCCGTCCGGCGTGGTGTACATGTCGTCGATGAGCTGGTCGTGGCCCTCCCCCGGGCCCTGCCGGATGCCGAGGAAGAACGCCAGCTTGATCGGGTTGAGGTAGATCTCGCGCAGCCGCGCGGCGCGGTCCGGGATCACGTTGATCCGGCCGAGCCTGGCGTAGTCGCCGCGGGACCGGATCACGTCGGCGGTGCCGTCCCAGTTGTTGCCGACGAACATCACCTCCTGGAGCGCTGCCGCGGCGGCGGCCGGCGCGGGCGCGGTCACCAGCGGCGCCGGCGCGACCAGGGCGAGCGCGGCCAGCACGGCCAGGCCGGCACGGCGGCGGGTACGGGACGGGTGCTGTGGCACGGGTGTCATGGACGCCTCCTGGCAGCCGGTACGACATCGACGTTTCTCAGTGGCGCGAGCGGTGTTACCTTGCGGTAACAACCAGGAGAGCAACCGGCCGCCCGCCCGGGCTAGGGACCCGACGCCAACGCCCGCGCGGCCCGGTTGTGCCGCGTCGACAACCGGAGGGCGGCGGACGCCGATGACCCGGATCGGACAGGCCCCGACGTTCGGCGCGCTGCTGCGCGACCTGTCCGCCGACCCGGCCGCCGTCGACGAGGTGGCGCGGGCGGCCCGCGCGGACTCCCCCGAGGTGGCCCGGCTGCCGGCCGACGAGGTACGCCGCCAGGTCGTGCTGCTGCTGACCAGCGGCCTGGGCGCGCTGGAACGCCGTGAGGACCCGGCCGGACGCGACTTCGCCGAGGCCCGCCGGCTGGGCGCGGACCGGGCCGCGCAGGGCGTCTCCGTCGCCGGGCTGCTGCGCGGGGTGCAGGCCGGGCGGGACCGCGCGGTGGAGCTGGTGGTCCGGCACGGGCGGGCCGCCGGCATCCCCGACGAGGTGCTGCTGGAGGGGCTGCTCACCATCGGCCGGTACGCCGCGGCGGTGGAGCGGGCGGTGGTCGACGGGCACCGCGGCGCTGAGCGGGAACTGGCCCGTACCGGCGCGGCGGCTCGGGCGCACCTGCTGCGGCGGCTGCTGCGCGACGGCCCCGCGGGCCTGTCCCCGGCCGAGCTGACCCGGTTCGGGCTGCGGCCGGACGGGCGCTACCACTGCCTGGTGGCCGCGCCACCGGACCCGGTTCGGGCGTACGCGCTGCACCGGCAGCTCACCGCGCGGGGCGGCCTGCTCGGCACGGTCGGGGACCGGCTGGCCGGGCTGCTGCCGCGACCGCCCGACGCCGTACCGGCCGACCTGCTGACGCTTGTGGCGCCCGCGCAGCCGCTGGCGCGGGCCCCGGCCATGTACGCGCTCTGCCTGGCGGCCCTCGCCACGGCGGCGAACCGGCGGCTGCGCGGGCTGCATCAGGTCACCGACCTGGCCGGGGAGACCGCGCTCGCCGCCCAGCCGCTGCTGGCCGAACTGCTGCGCGGCACGCTGCTCGGCGCGCTCGACCCGGCCGACGAGTTCCACCGGGAGCTGGCGGGCACCGCGCTCGCCTGGCTGCACCACGGCCAGCGGCTGGACCAGACGGCCGCCGAGCTGCACGTCCACCCGAACACGGTGCGCTACCGGCTGCGGCGGCTGCGGGAGCTGACCGGCGGGCCACCGGTCGAGGAGGGGGCGCGGTGCACGGTGCCGGAGACCGTGCACTGGTGGTGGGCGCTGCGGAGCTGGCTGGACGACCGCTGACCACTGACGGCGCAACCAGGCGACGCGACCTGGACGGCGCATTCGGGCGACGCATTCGGGCGACGCAACCGGGCGGCACGACCGGGCGACGCGACGGGACGCCGCCCGGGCCGCACCGGCGCGCGGCGCTGTGCCAGGCTGGCCCGGTGACCGAGGTGATCTTCCGGGAGGCGGTTCGCGCCGACCTGCCCGCCGTGCTCGCGCTGCTCGCCGACGACGTGCTGGGCCGCACCCGCGACCTGCCCGAGGTGGACGGGGCGTACGAGCGGGCCTTCGCCGACCTGGACGCGGACCCGCGCAACCATCTGATCGTGGCCGACGACGGCGGGGAGCTGGTGGGCTGTTTCCAGCTCACGTACATCCCGGGGCTGGGCCGGCACGGCGCCGAACGCTGCCTGATCGAGTCCGTGCGGGTCCGTTCCGACCGGCGCGGCCGAGGGCTGGGCGGGACGATGATGCGCTGGGCGATCGACCGGGCCCGGGAGCACGGCTGCGCGCTGGTGCAGCTCACCACCGACAAGCAGCGCGCCGACGCGCACCGGTTCTACCGCGACCTGGGCTTCGTGGCCAGCCACGAGGGCATGAAGCTGGCGCTCTGACCCGGCACCGGGCCGCCGCCCGAAGGCGCGCGGCCCGGCACCCGGATCAGTCCTCCGACACCAGCCGGCCGTCGCGCAGTGTGACCGTACGGTCGGCCAGCTCGATCAGCGCCGGGTCGTGCGTGGCGACCAGCGCGGTCATGCCCCGGGCGTGCACCACAGCGCGCAGCAGGTCCATGATCGACCGGCCGGTCTCGGAGTCGAGCTGACCGGTCGGCTCGTCGGCGATGAGCAGGTCCGGCTCGTTCGCCAGCGCCCGGGCCACCGCCACCCGCTGCTGCTGGCCGCCGGACAGCTCGTACGGGCGCTGCGCCGCGTGCCCACCCAGCCCGACGAGTTCCAGCAGCACCGCCACCCGCTGCTCCCGCTCGGCCGCCGGCACCTTCGCCAGCCGCAGCGGCACCCCGACGTTCTCCGCCGCGGACAAGATCGGCACCAGGCCGAACGTCTGGAACACGAACCCGATGGTGCCCCGGCGCAGCGACAGCAGCTCCCGCTCACCCGCGGCGGTGACGTCGTGCCCGGCCACCCGGATCCGGCCGGCGTCCGGCCGGTCCAGGCCGCCGACCAGGTTCAGCAGCGTGGTCTTGCCGGCACCGGAGCGGCCCCGGACGGCGACCAGCTCGCCGCGTCCCGCAGTGAACGAGACGTCCCGTACGGCGTGCACGGCGTGCTCCCCCTTGCCGAAGGTGCGGCTCACCCCCTCGACCCGGACCACGTCGTCGACGGCCGTCCCCGGCTCCGCCGGCAGCACCACTGTCTGGTCGGTCATCACTCACTCTCCTCGGCGTGCGTCCGGTCGCCGGGGCGCACCTCGACGTGGTCGGGTTCCAGGTTGAGCCGGACCCGGTCGCGCAGGGACAGCGCCTCCACGAACTGCGCCGGCAGTTGCATCCGGCCGGTGCGGTCGAGCACCGCGTACTCCTCGCTGACCATCTCGGTGCCGCCGTCGGCGGTGACGCGTGCGGTCCGGCGTACCTCGGAGGCGGTCCGGCCGTCGCGGATCGCGACGGTACGGCGGACCTGGCCGGCCACGGCGTGGTCGTGGGTGACCACCACGATGGTGACCCCCAGTTCGGCGTTGATGGTGCGCAGCGCGGCGAAGACCTCGGCGCCGGTGGCCTCGTCCAGCTCACCGGTCGGCTCGTCGGCGAAGAGGATCTCCGGGTCGTTGGCGACCGCCACGGCGACCGCGCAGCGCTGCTGCTCGCCGCCGCTCATCTGGCCCGGCCGGCGGTCCGCGCAGTAGCCGACGCCCACCATGTCCAGCAGCTCGCGGGCCCGTTCCCGCCGCTTGCGCCCGCCGCCGGCCCGTCCGGCCAGCTTCATCGGCAGTTCCACGTTCTCCAGCGCGGTCAGGTACGGCAGCAGGTTGCGGCCGGTCTGCTGCCAGATGAACCCGACCACGTCCCGCCGGTACGCCAGCCGCCGCTTGTTCGACAGCGACAGCAGGTCGTAGTCGGCGACCCGGGCGATGCCGGCGGTCGGGGTGTCCAGCCCGGACAGGATGTTCAGCAGCGTCGACTTGCCGGAGCCGGACGCGCCGACGATCGCGACCAGCTCGCCCCGGTCGATGACCAGGTCGAGGCCCTGGAGCGCGACGACCTCGACGCCTTCGGTCTTGAAGATGCGCACCAGGCCGTCGCAGACGATGTGCCCGCGCAGCCGGTCGCGCCCACCGGCCCGTTCGGCGGCCCGCTGGGCGGCGCGCTGTTGCAGCGACGCCAGGTCCGGTACGGCCGACGACGGTTCGTCGCGCGGCGTGAGACGCGCCGGGCCCGGGTGGCCGGAAGCGGTCGCGGTCATGTCAGCTCTCCTCTCCGAGCCGCAGCACCTCGCCGAGGCGCAACCGGCGGTTGTTCACGGCTTCCACGGTGATCGCGAAGCCGAGGGCCAGCATGGCCAGGACCGACACCCCGGCCACCAGGCCGGGTTCGAAACTCGGGCGCACCTCCACGCCCCCGGTGAAGGCGGGCAGCCCGAGCACCGGTGTGAGCAGCAGCGGCAGCAACGCGCCGACCACCGCCCCGGTGAGCACCGACACCAGCACCAGCGGCGTCAGCTCCACCATCAGCAGGCCGCGCCACTGCCGGCGGGACAGGCCCATCGTGCGCAGCCGGGACAGCACCTGCCCGCGCGAGCGGGCCCCGGCGAGCACCGCGAGCGCGAGTCCGAGCAGCCCCAGCGCGGCGCCGCCTCCGGCGCCGAGCACGAAGCCGAACACCAGCAGGCCGTTCACGCCGGTGCCGCCCAGGTCGGCGCGCACGGCCGCCCGGGTCGTCACCTCCGGCGCGCGGGCCTTGTCCCCGGCGTCGACACCGCCGATGCGCAGGTAGCGCCGCTGCCCGTCCCGCGCCACCCGGTCCACCTCGGCCGCGTCCACGCCGGACCCGGCGAGCACGAAACCGGTGGGCGCGAGCTGGTGCGGCGCGTCGGCCGGCAACGCCGGCCACGGCAGCACCACGAACCGGCGTACGCCCTCGCCGACGAGCGCGAACTCGTCGACTGTGGCGGCGGTCCGCACCGGCAGCCGGTTGCCCTGCACGTCCAGCCAGGCGGGCCGCTCGCTCCCGGCGTCGGCGAGCCCGGCGTCGGCCAGTTCCTCGGCCACCGCCGGGGACACCAGCGCCGGCAGCGGCGTGCTCCCGTCGGCGCGGGCCCGCACCGGGTCGGGCACGTCCACCGGTACGCCGGCCTGCCGTGCCACCTCGGCGAACCGCTCCCCGTCCACGAGCACCACGCGCAGCTCGGTGACCGGGGCGGGGCGTCCGGCGCGGTCGGCGTACGGGCGTTCGGCCGGCACGGTGAGCAGCGGCGCGACGGCGCGTACCCCGGGCAGTTCGGCCAGCTTCTCCGCGGTGTCCGGCGTGAAGCGCTCCCCGCGTACCAGCAGGTCACCCGGCACGGCCTGGGCGGCGGCGGTGTCCCGGCCGGTCTCGATGCCGGTCGCCACCACGCCGCAGAACGCGGCGGTGGCGACGGCCAGCACCACCACGACCAGCGGCCCGGTGCTCGCGGCCCGGCCCGCCCGGGCGGTGCCGAGGAACGCGACGCTGCCACGCGCCCGGGCGGCGACGCGGCTGACCAGCCGCAACGGCCAGGGGTACGCGCGCAGCGCCAGCAGCGCCGCCGCGATCGCCAGCAGCACCGGTACGGAGACCAGCAGCGGATCCACCGAACCGGCGGTGAGCCCGCGGCGGCGCAGCAGGAACGCGCCGAGCACGGCGAGCCCGAGCACGACCACCTCGACGGTGAGCCGGACGGCGGGTGACCGGCCGCCCAGGTCGGCGCGGCCACCGGCCCGGCGGCCGACGGCGAGCGCGGCGAGCGGCGGCAGCAGCGTGGCCAGGAGCCCGGCGATCACCACCCAGCGCCACGACGCACCGGTGCCGGGCAGCAGCCCGCCGAGCAGCCAGCCGATCCCGGCCGCGGCCGGCAGCACCAGCAGCGATTCGGCCAGGCCGCGGCGCAGCACCGCGCCGGTCGAGCCGCCGCGGGCCCGGATCAGGTGGAACTCGGCGCGGCGGCGGCGCGCGGCCAGCCGGGCGGCGAGCAGCGTCAGCCCGGCCAGCGTGGCGAGCAGCCCGGCGGCGATGACCGCGAGCAGGGTCTGCGCGGCCGCGAGGGAGTCGGCGAAGCGCCGCAGCGGGATGTCCACGCCCTGGCTGAGCGTCGCCACGGCGGGACGGGTGCGCTCCAGCCCGTCGACCCCGGCGATGAGCGCGTCGAGGCGGCCCGGTTCGAGCCGGTCCGGGGCGATCCGGTACCGCCAGCCGAAGCTCACCGGCCAGCCGGTCGCGACGGCCTCGTCGACGCCCCCGTCGGCGGTGTAGGCGACGCCCACGAACGGGTCGCCGTCGCCCTCGGGCGGGGTGAGCTTCAGCATCGACGGAAGCGTGTCCCAGACGCCGTCGGCCGGGTCGTTCGGCCGCCACACGCCGACCAGTGCGACCGGGAGGGACTTGAGCACGTTGTCGTCCTGGTCGAGGATCAGGAGCAGGAACCGATCGCCGGTCTTCACGCCGAGCGTGCCGGCGATCGTCTCGGCGAGCGTCACCTCGACCGTGCGGGCCGGGGCGACGGGGCGTTCCGGCCACCGCCCGTCGACCAGCGTGGCCGCCTCCTTGATGCCGGTTCCGGCGCGCAGGTGCACGTCGATGAGCCCCTTCTCGGGGGCGAGCGTCGGGCCGCGCAGCCGCCCGGGCACGCTCTGGGCGACGTACCAGCGCTCACCGATGGCGTCGTGTACCTCGGCGGGCATCGCCTCCTCGATCCCGGCCAGCTCGGCCGCGTGACCGGTCACCGCGGCGCGGGTGGACGGCGGGAACGCGGTCGGCGCGGTGCTGTACGTGAGGTCGCGGCGGGCCACCGGCTGCCCGGCCACGTACTCGGTGAGGCCCTGCCCGGTCAGCCGGTCGGCGACCCGGGGCACGCCGGTGATCAGCAGGGCGGTCACCAGGGTCAGGACGGCGAGCAGCAGGAACTGCCCCCCGTATGCGCGAACCCGGCGCGCGGCACCAGGAAGGCTCATCGTTCTCCTCCGATCCGGAGCTGCGCGGCGGCGACCCGCTGGCGGATGCCTGTGGTGATGAGGGCGGCGAAGGCGAGCGCGGCGAGCAGCAGCCCGGCGGCCGTCGCCCCGATCGGCACCCAGGGCACTGTGAAGACCGCCTCGGGCACCGGCCGGCCGGCGGCCGGGGTGAGGATCACCAGCGGCACCATGGTGGCCGCGACGAGGGCACCGACGAGCATGCCGACGCCGACGCCGATCGCGGCCAGGAACGTCTGTTCCGCGAGGTACGCGCGGGCCAGCAGCCGGGTGTTCGCGCCGAGCGTGTTGAACACCGCGAACTCGGTGAGCCGGCGGCGGGTGGTGGCCCAGACGTCGACCGCCAGCCCGACCAGGGCGAGCAGCACCGAGCCGAGCGCGGCGGCCAGCAGCCCGGTGCGCGCGCCCTGCCAGTACGGATCCTCGGCGGCCTCGGCGGCCACCGCCCGCCGGTCCAGCAGCACCGTGCCGCCGGTCGAGGCGAGCGCGTCGGCGGCGGCGGTGTGCCCGCCGGGCGTGGTGCGCAGCCACCACTCGGCCACCGGCCGGACGCCGCCGCTGCGCTCCAGGAGCTGCGTGGTGGCGGTGGGCAGGTCCACCAGCACCCCGTCGCCCCCGGTGCCGGGGATCGCGGCGACCTGGCCGACCACAGTGACCTCGAGCGTCACCTCGGCGACGGACAGCTTGACCGTGTCGCCGGTCTTGACGCTCATCGCGGCGGCCACGCCGGGGGTGACGAGCACCGGCACCGGACGGTCCGGCGCCTGCGGCACCAGCGCGAACCGGGACGAGGGGATCCGGGCGAACTGCAACAGTCCGGCCGGTACGTCGAAGCCCTGCGTCCCGTCGATCCGGGTCGGGCTCGCCTTCGCGGTGTCGCGCGGCCCGGCGCCCGGATCGATCACCCGCCACGCCCCCTCCACCGGCACCGGCAGGGCCGCCCCGGCGGCGTCGGTGAGCCGCAGCTCGTCCAGGAGCAGCCGATAGGAACTGCCGGTGGCGTCGCCGCCGTCGGCCTCGACGCCGGCCAGGCGCATCGGGACGCCGCCGCTGTCGGGCAGCGGCACCGAGAAACGCACCGGCTTTCCGTCGCCGCCGGCCTCGGCCAGCCGGACCCGCCAGGTGGCCCCGGCGTCGGTGGTGAACAACGCGGTCACCGCCACCCGGGGCCGGTCGAACATGCTCTCCACCGGGGTGCGCACGGTGCCGGACAGCGTCTTCGCCCCCTCGGGCAGGACGCCGCCGGCCGGCGCGGTCCGGCCGTTCGCGAGCCGGTCCAGCAGGGCGCCGGTGGACGCGTCACCGCCGGCGTCGTCGAGCCGGATCATCCCCTTCGCGGCGGCGGCGTCGAACGCCACCACGGTGGCCGGCCGGGCCTCACGGCCCACGCGTACGTCGTCGCGCCAGGCGGGCAGCACCCGGTCCACGCCCGGCACGGCGGCCAGCTGGGCGGCCCGATCCGCGGGGGCGGTGCCGTCCCGTTCGGTCAGCCGCAGGTCCGCGCCGACCGTGTGCTGCGCCTGGTCGCGCTGCGAGCGTTCCCAGGAGGCCACCAGCGACCAGGCGAGCGTGCTGCCGCCGACGGCGAGCGCGAGCAGCAGCACCGGGCCGGCGTGCGGGCGGCGGCCCGCCTGCCACATGCCGAACATGGTGGCGTTCCACGTGCGCCGGTCGACGAAGCGTTCCGCGAGCCGGGTGGTCGGCGGCAGCAGCCGCAGCGCGATCACCGCGCCGGCCAGCACGCCGATGGTGGGTGCGGCGGCCAGCAGCGGGTCGATGCCGAGGCTGCCGTTCGCGCCGGCCAGCGGCGAGGAGTACTGCCGCAGCTGGGTCCAGGCGAGCACGGCGAGGGCCACCAACGCGATGTCCACGCTCGCCCGCTGCACCGCCGCGCCCCGGGAGGGGCGGGACCGGGCCGCCATGTCCGCGACGTACGTGCCGGCCCGGCGCATCGCCGGCAGCACCATGGCGAGCAGGCAGCCGACCGCCGCGCCGACCGCCACCACCCACACCCGGGCCAGGTCGCCGTCGGCAAGCCCCAGGTCCGCGCCCAGGTAGTGGATCGCCTGCCCGGTCAGCGCCGGGGCCAGCAGCAGCGCCGGCGCCACCACGAGCGTCGCCTCGCGTACGGCCAGGCCGGCGATCTGCCCCCGGGCGGCGCCCCGGGCCCGCAGCAGCGCGGTCTGCGCCCGCCGGTCCTCGTTGAGCAGCGCGGCCACCAGCACCAGCGCGTACCCGCCGAGCACCACGATCAGCAGCAGCGGGGTGAGCAGCGCGGACCGGCCCACCAGGTCGGCCCGGCTGAGCCGGTCGACGAGCCGGTCCAGGTGGCTGACCTGCTGTGTCGAGGAGCCCAGGCCGGTGGCCTCGGGCAGCTTCCCGGTGATCTCGTCCAGCGCTGTGGTCACGGCGGGCAGCCGGGCCGGCTCGACCGCCACCAGGTCGGGGTCGACCACCCAGGCCGCCGACGTGGAGCCCGGGAAGGTACGGGCGAAGTCGGCCGGGTCGAGCGCGAACGGCCCGTACGAGGTGATCTCCGCGTCGCCCTGGCTCTCCCCCACCCCGGGGGCGAGACGCCAGTACGCCTCGGCGGCGTCCCGGGGCCGCCACGTGCCCACGACCACCACGGTGCCGGCGCGTTCGGCGCCCCGGTCGTACAGCGGCACCCGCTCCCCGACCTCCAGGCTCAGTTGCGCGGCCACCTTCTCCGGCAACGTCACCTGCAACGGGTTGCTGCCGGGCACCGGCCACGCCCCGGCGGCCAGCTCGGCGTGCGCGGGCAGGTCGTCGAGCGTGGCGAGGTTGGCGAACATCGGGTCGTCGTCGGTACGGGCGGCACCCACGTCACCGGTCAGCTCCCGGCCGGTCCCGGAGCGGGTCCCGGCCACGGTGACGGGAGCGCCACCGAGCCCGTTCGCGAACTGCTCCCGTACCGCCCGGTCCCGCTCGGCGAACGCGGCGGCGTCGGCGCCACCGGAGCCGCTGATCAGCAGGCTGCGCTCCTCGGCCGGGGCGGCGTCGAGCACCGCCCGCGCGCCCGCCTCGACCGCCCGGCGGTTGTAGTCGGAGAGCCCGGTGACAAGCGCGACCGCGACGAGTGCCGCGACAGCGGCGGCGAGCAGCAGCCCACGGGCCTCTATCGCCCGCCTCCACACCAGCTTCATCCGACGTCCTCTCCTGGCCCCGGCGGGCCGATGCCGAGAGAGAGCAGTGAAGCCCCGGAAAAGGTTCGCGCCCGTTACATGATCGTTATCGGTCCCCCCGCACCTCCCCGTCGATCTTGGAGTTGTGGCACCTCGAATGCGTGCTGTGCGGCTTTTGGGAACGACCACAACTCCAAGATCGACGGCCACCACCGGCGCGAGGACGAGCGCTGTCCACAGGGGCGGACGGGAAGGACGATGGGGCGGGAAGGTGGGCGGGTGTGGCGGTACGGGGAGTTGCTGGCGGGTGGGATGAGCCGCGGGGCGGTACGGCACCAGGTGGGGGCGGGACGGCTGGGCCGGCTGTCCCGGGGTGTGTACGGCTGCACCGACGACGAGAAGAGCCGGTTGCGCGCCCTGTTCCGGCGACTGCCGCCGGGAACCGTCGCGGGGTTCCACACCGGCGCGAGACTGCACCGGTTCGGGGCGGTTCCAGGCGACCGGGTGCACGTGATCGTGCCGCCCGGCGTGAGCGCCCGGCGCATCCGGGGCGTGGTGACGCATCAGACGGTGCTGCCGGTGCCGGACGCGGTGGAGATCGCCGGCATCCCCTGCGCGCCCGCCGCCCGCTGCGCCGTGGATCTGGCCCGGGTGCTCCGGCGGGCGGACGCGCTGCCGGTGCTCGACCTCTGCCTCCGCGCCGGCGCCTGCCGCCGCGACGACCTGCTCACCGAGGTGGCATGGCACGCCGGTCTGCGGGGAGTACGGCAGGCAGGGGAACTGATCGCGCTCGCCGACCCGCGCCCGGAGTGCCGGCAGGAGAGCCAACTGCGTCTGTTGCTGATCGACGGCGGGCTGCCGCCGCCGGAGCCGCAACTGTGGGTTCCCGACCGGGACGGGATCCCGATCTACCGCCTCGACCTGGGCTATCGTGACCGGCGCATCGGCCTGGAGTACGACGGCACCTCCCACCTCGACCCCAGTCGGCTGCACCACGACCGTTCCCGGCTCAACTGGCTGGCCGAGCACGGCTGGCGCATGCGGGTCTACACCGCCACCGACCTCTACCGCCGCCCCCGGCACATCGTCGCCTCGGTGCGGAGCATGCTCACCGCTTCCGCCTGAGCCGGCGGCACCCGAGCAGGGGCCGTGTCAGGAGCGGGGGCGGTCGCGGTCCTTCGACGGCTGGACCCGCTTCGGCTCGCCGGGCATCTTCGGGTATTCGGGTGGATAAGGCATGTCACCCAGCCCGTCGGCGGCGTCCCGCTCGGCCCACTCCAGCAGCGGCGTGATGTCCCACGGGGCGTCGTCGATGCCGGCGTGCGGGTCGCCGCGCTCGGCGAACCGGGCCGGCACCGTGCCCAGGTGGAAGTCGTCCGGGTCGACCTCGGGCAGCTCGTCCCAGTCGACCGGGGTGGAGACGGTGGCGCGGGCGTTGGCGCGCAGCGAATACGCGCAGGCGATGGTGCGGTCCCGTGCCATCTGGTTGAAGTCGACGAAGACACGCTCGCCCCGCTCCTCCTTCCACCAGGCGGTGGTGACCAGCTCGGGGCGGCGGCGTTCCAGCTCCCGGGCCAGCGCGATGGTGGCGCGGCGTACCTCCACGAACGTCCAGCGCGGCTGGATGCGCAGGTAGACGTGCACGCCCCGGCCGCCGGAGGTCTTCGGCCAGCCGGGCACGCCCAGCTCGTCGAGCAGGCCGCGCAGCTCACCGGCGGCGGTCACCGCGTCGGCGAAGTCGGTGCCGGGCTGCGGGTCGAGGTCGACGCGCAGCTCGTCGGGGCGGTCGGTGTCGGCGGCGCGCACCGGCCACGGGTGGAACACCACTGTGCCCATCTGCGCCGCCCAGGCCACGTGGGCCAGGTCGGCCGGGCACAGCTCGTCGGCCGGGCGGCCGCTCGGGAAGGCGATCCGCGCGGTGCTGACCCACGGGGGCACGCCCCGCTGCGGCACCCGCTTCTGGAAGAACATCTCCCCCTCGATGCCGTCGGGGAAGCGCTGGAGCGTCGTCGGCCGGTCGCGCAGGGCGCGCATGATCCCGTCGCCGACTGCCAGGTAGTAGCGGAAGACGTCGGCCTTGGTGAAGCCCCGCTGCGGGAAGATCACCCGATCGGGGCTGCTCAGCCGCACCGTGTGCCCGGCTACCTCGATCTCCTCGACCGCACCCTTGCCCGCCATCACGCGACCATATGCGATGCCACCGACACCCGACGTACCGTTGAGGGGTGAGTCTTTCCGACAACGAACTGCCCCGTACCGAGGACGAATGGCGCGTGCGGCTGAGCCCCGAGGAGTTCCGGGTGCTCCGCGAGGCCGGCACCGAGGCGCCCTGGACCGGTGAGTACGTCGACACCAAGACCCCCGGCGTCTACCACTGCCGGGCCTGCGGGCTGGAACTGTTCCGCAGCCAGGACAAGTTCGACTCGCACTGCGGCTGGCCGAGCTTCGACGACGCCATCCCGGGCGCGGTCAAGGAGATCCCGGACAACACGCTCGGCATGCGGCGCGTGGAGATCCGCTGCGCGCGCTGCGACAGCCACCTCGGGCACGTCTTCGAGGGTGAGGGCTTCACCCCGAAGGACACCCGGCACTGCGTCAACTCGATCTCGGTACGGCTGGAGCCCAGCGCCGGCTGACGGCGGCGTCACAGCCTCAGCAGGCCGCCGGCCTCGTCCACCTGGTCGGCGGCCTCGTCGTCCAGCCACACCCCGCCGGTGGCGAGGTAGCGGAAGCGGTACTCCCCCGGCTTCAGCCGGACCGTCACGGTACGGGTGCCGTCGCGGCGCGGCACCAGCTCGTGCCGGCCGGGCTCCCAGCCGTTGAAACAGCCGACCACGCTCACCGTGCCGGCCGGGGCGTCCCGGGGCAGCGAGAACGTCACCCGGGTCTGGTTGCCGAAGAGCTTGTTGCGCTTGATCACGAATCCTCCGGGGATGTTCGGCGGTCACCGGGGTCAACGCGCGACACGCCGGGAGCGACTCGCCGTAGGGCCGGATCAGGTTCGCCGGTTCCGGTTGCTCGAAGGTGTCGTCTGCGCAACTCTCGGATGACAGGTCCGTTTTCGGGGGGTTTCGCATGGCAACCTGCGAGGTTTGCGGTAACGACTACTGGATGGCGTTCGAGGTGCGCACCGTCGACGGGTCGCGGCACACGTTCGACTGCTTCGAGTGCGCGGTGCACAAGATGGCGCCGATCTGCGAGCACTGCCAGATCAAGATCGTCGGGCACGGCGTCGAGGTCTCCGGCCGTTTCTTCTGCTGCGCCCACTGCGCCCGCGCCGTCGAGGGCGAGCAGGGCGCCGAGGTACGCGACGCGGTCGGCGCCCGCCCCGCCTGACGCGGGCGCTCCCGGGGCGCCCACCGGCGTCGATCTCCGTCTAGCATCCCTCCGGTGTCCCGACGGATGATCATCGCGGCGGCTCTGACCGCCGCCCTCACCGGCTGCTCTCCCGCCACCGAGCCCGCCCCCGCCACCGATCCGGCCCTCGTCGCGCCCTCGCCCACCGACGGCGGCGCCGCCGCGGCGCTGCGCGATCGGTACGCGGCGACCGGCAGCCTGGCCGGCCTGGCCGAGAAGCCCGAGAACGCCAGCGAGCAACTCGACTCCGACGGCGTCGCCTGCGGTCGCCCGCTGCCCCTGCTCGACCGGCGGCTCGTCGTGTCGACCCGGGTCTTCGGCACGCCGGAGGGAACACCGGCCGGCGAGTTCGTCGAGGTGGCCCAGGAGACGGTGGTCTATCCGGACGAGGCGACCGCCGCGGACGCGGTCCGGCAGATCTTCGGCGTGCTGGAGGCGTGCGAGCGCGACGAGGAGGCCGGCCAGGTCACCACCGGCCACACCGCCGGGAAGCTGCCCGCCGGGCTGGGCGTGCCGGGCCGGATGGTGTCGGCCACCATGACCCTGTCCGACGGCACCCGTTTCCCGCACCGTTACGGCTGCCTCCAGCAGGGCCGGGTGACCCAGTGCGTCTGGGTCTGGACCCGCTCGGCGGCCGACACCGGCACCTGGTTCGAACGCGCCGTCACCGCCACCGCAACCGGGCTGCGCGCATCGAAGGGCTGAGCCGGCGCGCTGAACCGGCACGCCGGACCGCGCTGGCCCGGCGCGCCGGACCGCCGCGCGCCGGGGTGTGCACGACCGGCCGCAGACGCGCCGCCTAACCTGGGCCGATGCCCGTCGAGTCCCACCTGGCAAGCTTCGCCGACCTGGACACCAGCACCTTCCACGACCTGCTCCGGCTGCGCATCGACGTGTTCGTGGTCGAGCAGTCCTGCCCGTACCCGGAACTGGACGGCCGGGACGTCGAACCCGGCACCCGCCACCTGTGGCTGAGCCGCGACGGCGCCGTGGTCGCGTACCTGCGGATCCTGGCCGACCCCGGCGGCGTCGCACGGATCGGGCGGGTGGTGGTGGCGCCGGCGGCCCGCGGCGCGGGCCTGGCCGGCGCGCTGATGACCGAGGCGCTCGCCGTGGTGGGTGACCGGCCGTGCGTGCTCGACGCGCAGACGCACCTGGTCGGCTTCTACGCGGGGCTCGGCTTCGAGGTCAGCGGCCCCGGTTACGTCGAGGACGGCATCCCGCACACCCCGATGCGCCGCGACCCGACTCATTGACGTTTGTCGCTTTTTGTGGCAGCGTGCGGGCGGAGCCGCCACGCGGGAGAGGGCAACTCCCGACAGTCCGGGCGTCGTGCACCGACACCCCATCCCGGAGGCTTCCATGTCCACTCCGTACCGCCGCCCCTTACCGCTCGCGGCGGCGATCCTCGCCGTCTGCGCGGTCGTCGCGGCGTTGCTCACCACCGCGTTCTCCGGCCCGGCCTCGGCGCACGGGTCGGTGGTCGACCCGGCCTCGCGCGCCTACAGCTGCTGGCAGCGCTGGGGCGGCGACTTCCAGAACCCGGCCATGGCCACCCAGGACCCGATGTGCTGGCAGGCGTGGCAGGCCGACCCGAACGCCATGTGGAACTGGAACGGCCTGTTCCGCGAGGGCGTGGCCGGCAACCACCAGGGCGCCATCCCGGACGGGCAGCTGTGCAGCGGAGGACGCACCCAGAGCGGCCGCTACAACGCGCTCGACACCGTCGGCGCCTGGAAGACCGTGCCGGTCACCAACAACTTCCGGGTCAAGTTCTTCGACCAGGCCAGCCACGGCGCCGACTACATCCGGGTGTACGTGACCAAGCAGGGGTTCAACGCGCTCACCTCGCCGCTGCGCTGGAGCGACCTGGAACTGGCCGGCCAGATCGGCAACACCCCGGCCAGCCAGTGGACGCGTGAGGTGGACGGCGTGTCCATCCAGATCCCGGCGAACGCGCCCGGCCGCACCGGCCGGCACATCGTCTACACGATCTGGCAGGCCAGCCACCTGGACCAGTCCTACTACCTGTGCAGCGACGTGGACTTCGGCGGGTCCGGCCCGACCACCCCGCCGACCAGCACGCCGCCCACCAGCACCCCGCCGACGAGCACGCCGCCCACCAGCCCGCCGCCGACCACGCCGAACCCGGCCGGTGGCTGCACCGCGACGTACGCGATCACCGGTTCGTGGGGCGGCGGCTTCCAGGCCGACGTGAAGGTGACGAACAACAGCGGTTCGCCGATCCGCGGCTGGTCGGTGAGCTGGAACTACCAGAACGGTCAGCAGGTCAACTCGGCGTGGAACGCCACCGTCACCACGAGCGGAACGCTCGTCACGGCACGCAACGTGGCCTACAACGGCTCGCTCGCGCCGGGTGCGAGCACCTCGTTCGGCTTCACCGGCTCGGCCGGTGCGACGAACCCGGTGCCCGGCATCCTGTCCTGCACGACGACCGCCTGACCCGGGATCCGGCCGGGGCCGCACTCACGGCCCCGGCCGGGCACCCTCAGACCAGGCAGTTGACGATGTCGGCGACCGGGCGGCGGCGGCCGGTGTAGAACGGGATCTCCTCCCGTACGTGCCGGCGGGCGCCGGAGGCGCGCAGGTCACGCATCAGGTCGACGATCCGGTGCAGCTCGTCGGCCTCGAACGCCAGCATCCACTCGTAGTCGCCGAGCGCGAACGAGGCCACCGTGTTGGCCCGCACGTCCGGGTAGCCCCGGGCCATCTTGCCGTGCTCGGACAGCAGCTCCCGCCGCTCGGCGTCGGGCAGCAGGTACCACTCGTACGAGCGCACGAACGGGTAGACGCACAGGTAGGCGCGCGGCTGCTCGTCGGCCAGGAACGCCGGGATGTGGCTCTTGTTGAACTCGGCCGGGCGGTGCAGCGCCATCTGCGACCAGACCGGGGTGAGCGCCCGGCCCAGCGTGGTGCGGCGGAACCGCAGGTACGCGTCCTGCAGCGCGTCGCTGGACGACGAGTGCCACCAGATCATCAGGTCGGCGTCGGCGCGCAGCCCGGACACGTCGTACGTGCCCCGGATCGTGACGTCCTTGCCGGCCAGCTCGGTGAAGAGCGACTCGACCTCGTCGACGACGTTCTCCCGCAGCGACGGCAGCGGGCTGGTGGCCCGGTACACCGACCACATCGTGTAGCGGATGGTCTCGTTGAGCTCCCGCAGCCGCGCCGCGTTGGTCTGCTCGGTCATGCTGCCGATCCTCCCAGTGCCATGATGATCTCTTCGGCCGCCGTCTCGCCGGAGCGGACGCAGACCGGAATGCCGACGCCGTCGTAACCGGCGCCGGCCACCGCAAGCGTCGGGTGGGCGGCGCGCAGCGCCGTCCGGACCGCCGCCACCCGGGCGGTGTGCCCGGGCGTGTACTGCGGCAGCGCGCCACCCCACCGCTGCACGTGCCGGGCCACCGGGGCCGGCAGCGGTGCGCCGAGCACCGCCGACAGCTCCCGGTGCACCGTGTCGGCCAGGTCGTCGTCGGTGAGCTGCAACGACGTCTCGTCGCCGTACCGGCCCACCGAGGCGCGCACCAGCGCCAGCCCGTCCGGCCGCCGCAGGTGCCCCCACTTGGTGGTGAAGAACGTGGACGCCTTGATCGTCAGCCCCTCACCGGCCGGCACCAGGAAGCCGGACAGCTCCGGCAGGGCCGGGCCCGGCAGGGCGAGGGTGATCAGGGCGACGCTGGCGTAGTCGAGCGCGCCGACAGTGTCGGCTGCCTCGGGCGCGGCGGCGGCGAGCAGCCGGACGGCCGGGCGGGCCGGCACCGCGAGCAGCACCGCGTCGGCCTCGACGTGCTCGGCGTCGCGGGTCGGCCCGACGGTGAGCCGCCAGCCGGACGGGGTGCGGCGCAGCTCGCGTACCGCGGCGCCCCGGCGGATCGTCGCCCCGCTCGCCGTCGCCGCCGCCTCGACGAGCGTGCTCAGCCCACCGGCCAGGGTGCCGA
>NZ_JBXUOV010000068.1:0-29565 GCF_057196585.1 Micromonospora sp. ATLC20 | reverse complement strand
CCGCGGACCACTGCCGGGGCCCGCCGGGCCGCCCTCGCCGCCGCCTCGCCCCGGCGGATCTGCTCGACCACGCCGAGCAGGCGGGGCATCGGCAGCTTCGGCGTGGCGAGCGGGTCGACCGCACGACCGATAGCGGTACGCGCCGGCGCCCGCCGGGTCTTCGGGCGCGCCAGCACCGTCGCGCCGCCGGCGTCCTCCGGCACCGGGGCGTACCCGGCGTCGCGCAACGCGGTGAGCATCCGGTTGACCTGGTACGGGGTGACCAGCACCGTCGGCGCGAGCCGGCGGAACGCCAGCGGCTCCAGTCGCCGGTCCGCCTGCACCTCGGTGAGCAGTGCCTCGTCGTCGCTGCGCACGTACGCGCCGGCCGACCCGACGCGCAGGCCACCGTGCTTGCGGGCCACGTCGTCGACCAGATAGGTCAGGCCCTGCGGCACCGGGGTACGCGAGCGGCGGCGGAACAGCGCGTGCAGGTCGTCGGCGGTGTAGCCGGCGTCGAGCGCCCGCCTGATGCTCCCCGTGGTGACCCGGTGCACGCTGGCTCCGCCCGCCGACTCGTGCTCGGCCACCACGTCGAGTTCGGCGGCGAGCGCCGGGTCGGGCGGGCCGGGCACCACCACCGTCAGGTCGGCCTGCACCAGCACGTGGTCGACCGGGGCGGGCAGCAGCCCGTCCAGCGCCCGTACCGTCGTCGAGGCGTCGCCCGACTCGGCGTCGGAGCGCAACCCGAGGGGGTCGTCGCCGCGCTCGTCGGCCTCGGTCAGCTCGGCGAGCAGCAGCCGCCCGTACGTGGTGAGCGCGCCGAGCCCGGTCACGCCCAGCGTGGCGGCCTCGGCGAGCACCTCCCGGTGCGCCGTCTCCCGGCCCCGGGCCCGCCGGGGCGCGCGCCAGTCCAGCAGTTCCAGCACCTCGTCGGTGGTCGGCGCGGTGCCGGCCGGCAGGTCGGCCAGCACCGCGAGCACCGCACGGCGGGCGGCGGGCGCACCGGCTCGTTCCGCCTCGGCGGAGAGCACTGAGATGGGCCGGTCCCGGTCGTCGCGCTGCCCGATCAGGCCGGCCTGGCGGGGCATCGACATCCAGGCGCGGGCGAGCTGCTCCCAGCGCTGGGCCAGCGACACCGCGCGCCACACCTCGTACCCGCCGGTGGGCAGGATCTGCTGGTCGCCGCCGTACCGGGTGGTGACCGCGCCGGTCAGCTCCATCTCCCCGGTCAGCCCGGCCGCGTACGCGACCTCGAACAGCAGCGCGGTGGTCGGCTCGTCCAGCCCGAGGCCACGGGCGAGCCGCCGCAGGTCGCGGACGCCGACGCCGCCGGAACGCAGGACCGGTGCGGGTTCGGCGGTCAGCGCCTCCAGCATCGCCTCGGTGTGCCGGACCACCTCCATGGTCTGCCCGGCGCCGGCCGAGTCGACGGACTTGACCTCGCGGGGCGGGCCGGACACCACCGGCGGGCTGGTGCGCAGCGGGCCGAGCGGACCGGCGTCGCGGCGCAGCACCAGCCCCACCTCGCGGGGCAGTTCGACGGTGCCGTTGCGGCCGCCGGACATCCGGACCAGCAGCCGGTGCTCGACCAGCCAGCGGATAGGTGAGCCGGTCGGCGCGCCGCCGTTCACCAGGTCGGGCGGGAGCACGTCCTCGGTGCCGGTGGCGGGGGCCTCCAGCGCGCCGGGCGCCACGGTCCCGACCGGCGGCCCGGCGGCGAGCCGATCCAGGACCGCCCGGGCGGAGGGCGGCGCGGACAGCAGCGTCCTCCGCAGCTTCGCCGGGTCCGCGCAGAGGGCCGCCGCGCGCGGGTCCAGCTCCGCCGCCGGTCGGCCCAGCCCCGCCGGGTACGGGGACACCTCGTCGATGCCGCCGGCCACGCACAGGTCGTGCTCGGGGCCGTACAGCAGGAACCGGGCCCGGAGGCGGTCGACGGCGGCGCGGACCGCTGTGGGTGCGGGCGGGTGCGGCCCGGCGGCGGCCATGGCGAGGATCTGGTCGGTGGAGGTGGCGCCCTCGGGGCCGCGGGTGAGGCGGGCGGCGTCGAGGATCTGGAGGGTGAACTGGTCCAGCCCGTCGAGCGCCCGGGCCACGGAGACCCGGGACTGGGCGCGCAGGGCGAGGGCGGACACGTCGGCCGGCACCGGCACGACGAGGTCCGGCCGCAGCTGGAGCAGGGCGGCAAGCGACTCGTCGGGGAGGGCCCGCAGGTGGTCGGCGAGTGAGGTGGTCATCGTCGTACCACGCTAGCCCGCTGGGTAGGTTCTCGGCATGCCTCCGCTGATGGTCGGCTTCGACCTCGACATGACACTGGTCGACTCCCGCCCCGGGATCGCCGCCGCGTTCCGTGCGCTCACCGCGCGCACTGGGGTGCACGTGGACGGGGAACTGGCCGTCTCCCGGCTGGGCCCGCCGCTGCGTACCGAGCTGGCGCACTGGTTCCCGCCGGAGCGCGTCGAGGAGGCGGTGACGCTCTACCGGGAGCTTTATCCGGCGTACGCGATCACCCCGACCGTGCCGATGCCGGGTGCGGAGGCCGCGCTGCGCGCGGTGCAGGCGCGCGGCGGGCGGACGATGGTGGTGACCGCGAAGATGGGCCGGCTGGCGAAGCTGCACCTGGACCACCTCGGGCTACCGGTGGACGAGCTGGCCGGGGACGTGTTCGCCGAGCAGAAGGCGGTCGCGTTGCGGGAGCACGGCGCGACGCTGTACGTGGGCGATCACGTGGCCGACATGGCCGCCGCGCGAGCCGCGGGAATCCCGGGCGTGGCAGTGGCGACCGGCCCGTGCTCGGCCGACGAACTGACCGAGGCCGGGGCGTACCTGGTGCTTGATGATCTCGTCGAATTCCCGAGGGCGCTGGACCGGATCATCGGGCTAGCCTTGGAGGGGTAGACGGTTCGAGTGGAGCGGGGTTCAACAGGTGCCGACGGGTCGAGTGAAGTGGTACGACGCCGCCAAGGGGTACGGGTTCGTCACCAGTGACGAGGGTGGCGACGTGTTCCTGCCGAAGGGCGCGCTACCGGCGGGTGTCGCCGACCTGAAGGGTGGCCAGCGGGTCGATTTCAGCGTGGTCGACAGCCGGCGGGGCGCCCAGGCGATGGGGGTCAAGCTGCTGGAGGCGCCGCCGTCCGTGGCGGAGCTGCGCCGCCGGCCGGCCGAGGAACTCCACGGCCTGGTCGAAGACATGATCAAGGTGCTGGAGGCGAAGGTCCAGCCGGACCTGCGCCGGGGTCGCTTCCCGGATCGGAAGACCGCGCAGAAGATCGCTCAGCTGGTCCACGCGGTGGCGCGCGAGCTGGAGGTCTGAGGGACGAGCCCGGCGTCGGCGGCCCGGCCCAGCAGCGCCTCCACGGCGGCGAAGCCGGCCTCTCCCAGGTCGGCGGTGAACTCGTTGACGTAGAGGCCGATGTGCCGGTCCACCACGTCGGGCTCCATCTCCTGCGCGTGCGCGAGGACGTATTCGCGGCTCGCCGCCGGGTCGGCCCACGCCTGGCGTACCGACTCGCGGATCCAGGCGGCGGCCTCGACCGGGTCGACAGCGCCCCGGCGGGCCAGGATCGCGCCGAGCGGGATCGGCAGCCCGGTGTCGCCCTCCCACCACTCGCCCAGGTCGACCAGGGCGGTCAGGCCGTGCCGCGGGTAGGTGAAGCGCGCCTCGTGGATGACCAGGCCCGCGTCGTACCGGCCGGCGGCCACGCCCGGCATGATCTCGTGGAACGGCACCACCTCGATGCGCGCCGGTGCCTGGCCGGCCGCCCAGAGGCGGAACAGCAGGTACGCGGTGGTCCGCTCGCCGGGCACCGCCACCGTCGCGCCGGACAGGTCGGTCCGGTCGCCACGGGTCAGCACCAGCGGGCCGCAGCCCCGGCCCAGCGCGCCGCCGCAGGGCAGCAGGTGGTAGTCGTCGAGCAGCCACGGCAACGCCGCGTAGCTGACCTTCACCAGGTCGAACGCACCCCGCTCGGCGGCGGTGTTGGTGACGTCGACGTCGGCGTAGGTCACCTCGACCGGCGGCGCGCCCGGCACCCGGCCGTGCACCAGTGCGTCGAAGACGAACGTGTCGTTGGGGCAGGGGGAGATCGCCAGGGAGAGCGCCACGGTCCCACCGTAACCCCGGCACCCGGGCGGCCCGTCACCCCGTCCGGTGTGACGTCCAGCCGTTCCGGTGCAGCCGCTCGATGCCGTCGAGCAGCAGGTCCAGCGCGAATTCGAACTCGAACTGGTCGTCGCAGCCCGGCCCGACCACCGAGTCGTCGTCGTGGGACGCGGCGGTGGCGATGGCCGCGAGGTGCGGGAACCGGGCGGCCGCCTCCGGCGGCAGGTCCGCCGGTGGGTCGGCGCTCGTCGCGCCCGACCGGCCCGCCTGCCGGGAGGTGTCGAACAGTTCCTGGCTGAAGCCCAGCACCCGGCTGCCCAGCGCGTGCATGACGTGGTGGGCCAGGTCGGTGGAGAACCCGCCCGCCCGGAGCGCGCCCACTGTCGAGTCGAGGTACGCCAGGACGGCCGGGGTGGGCGTGGTCCGGGACTCGATCGCCAGCGACGCCCAGGGGTGGCGGAGCAGCATCTGCCGCGCCGACAGGATGCGGCGGCGGATCGCCTGTTTCCAGTCGCCGGCCGCCGGCGGTTCGATCTCCGCGACGACGATGTCGATCATGCCGTCGAGCAGTTCGTCCTTGTTCGCGACGTGCTTGTAGAGGGCCATCGGCACGACGCCCAGGTCCTGCGCGAGGTTGCGCATGCTCAGCGACTCGATGCCGGTCCGGTCGGCGAGCACGACTGCGGTACGCAGGACGCGATCCCTGGTCAGGGGTGCCCTTCGCGCCGTCTCCACCCGCTCCGCCATGTCGTCCCCAGTCCTCCCGAAGGCCGTTGACACAGTAACCGTCTTGACTGGTGTACGGCGTACACCTAGCCTTGTCCTCATAAAGGTGTACGCCGTACACCTGGGAGGGAGTGCGGACATGAAGGCGATCGTCCAGGACCGGTACGGCCCCCCGGAGACACTCGTGCTCGCCGACGTCGAGACGCCCGCGCCCGGCCCCGGCGACGTCCTCGTCCGGGTCGAGGCCGCCGCGCTGAACGCGTACGACTGGCACGTCATGCGCGGCGACCCCCGGCTGTCGCGGCTGGCGCTCGGCCTCGGGCGGCCCCGCGCTCGCATCCGTGGCCGCGACTTCGCCGGCCGGGTCGAGGCCGTCGGCGCCCAGGTGCGGCAGGTACGCCCCGGCGACGCCGTCTTCGGCGACCTCGGCGAGGCCGACGGCGCGTTCGCCGAGTACGTCTGCGTGCCCGAGCACCTGGTCGCGCCGCGGCCGGCGAACCTGACCCCGGCGCAGGCGGCGGCCCTGCCGCTGGCTGGCGTCACCGCGCTCCAGGGCCTGCGCGACGCCGGGCAGGTCCGGCCCGGCCACCGCGTCCTGATCAACGGTGCCTCCGGCGGCGTCGGCACGCTCGCCGTCCAGCTGGCGAAGGCGCTCGGCGCGACGGTGACAGGCGTGTGCCGCACCCGCAACGTCGCGCTGGTCCGCTCGCTGGGCGCCGACCACGTGGTCGACTACACCCGCGACGACTTCACCCGCGACGGGCGCCGCCACGACGTGGTGTTCGACCTGGTCGGCAACCGCTCCCTGACCGCGTTGCGGCGGGCGCTCACGCCGGACGGGACGCTCGTGCTCTCCGGCGGAGGCGTCTACCGGGGCGGCAGCCTGCTCGGCCCGATCGGGCTGCTGGCGCGCGGACGGCTGGTCGCGCCGGTCGTCAGGCAGCGCGTCGTCGTCCTCGCCACCTCACCCGGCCGGGCGCACCTCGACGTGCTGCGCGAGCACGCCGAGGCGGGCCGGCTCACCCCTGTGGTCGACCGGACGCATCCGCTGTGCGAGGTGCCCGAGGCCGTCCGCTACCTCGAAACCGAGCACGCGCGAGCCAAGGTCGTCATCACGATCTGACCCTGGCCGTCCCCAGCCCGACGACTTCTCCACAGGGTTATCCACAGGTGGACGAGATCAGTGGAGGGCGGCCGCCGCGGCGGTGAGCGCGGCGAACGCCTCCCGCATCCGCCACGCGCTCCGGTCGCGCGGTCCGATCGGGTTGGAGACGGTACGCAGCTCGGCGAAGGGCACACCGGCCTGAGCGGCGGCGACCGCCACGCCGTACCCCTCCATGGCCTCGGCCACCGCGTCCGGGTGCCGTTCGGCGAGGGCCGCGGTGCTCGCGGCGGTGCCGGTCACCGTGCTGACGGTGAGCACAGTGCCGACGGTGGCCCCGGGCAGCGCGGCGCGCAGGCGGGCCAGCAGGACCGGGTCGGCGGGCACGATCCGGCCGCCGCCCAGCAGTTCGGGAGGCATGCCCAGGTCCTCGACCGGGATGAACCCGGCAGGTGACTCGGCGCCCAGGTCGGCGGCGACGCTGCGGTCGGCGAGCACCGTGCCGCCCACCGCGACCCGGCCGACGAAACCCCCGGCGATGCCGGCGCTGACCACCGCCCGGTACGGCCGCCCGGCCGCCTCGGCCAGCGCCAGCAGCCGTGCCGTGGCCGCCCCGGCGACGGCCGGGCCGACCCCGACCGGCAGCACCGTCACGTCCGGCGGCACAGTCCCGTCCGGCGCTGCCGGTGCGGTGAGGCCGGCACGGATCGCCTCAGCCTCGGCCGGCACGGCCGTGACCACGAGCAGACCGGTCACGCCACCGGCCCCCGGGGATCGCGCCGCTCGGTGTCCTCGACGCCGCCCGGCCCGCCCACCGAGGAGGACGGCCGGTAGATGTGGAAGCCGGGCGGGGCCAGCCCGTCGTCGTCCGGCGGCGGGCCGGAGCGCTGGGGCGCCGGCGACGTGGGCGCCGGGTCGTCGAACGAGGTGGTGGCCGGTTTCTCGTCGCGGGTCGCCTGCTCCGCCGCCAGTTCCTCGTCGCCGAGCGGCCGGCCGGCCAGGTGCTCGCCGCGCAGCTTGCCGGCGACGAGCACGCCGCGTACGGCCACCAGCGCGGCCACCGCGGCGGCGACGGTCACCCCGATCAGGCCGGTGAACGGCACCAGCCCGAGCCCGCCCCCGGCCACGAACGCGAGCATCAGCGCGGTCTCCGAGTGCGCGAACGAGCTGGCGCGCAGCCGCTCCGGGATGCGTTCCTGGATCGACGCGTCCACCGCCAGCTTGGCGATCCCGCTCATCATCGCCGCCACCAGGCAGAGCAGCGCCACCATCGGCAGCGAGAACTTCAGCGCGGCGAGCACCGCCACACCGGCCACCACGATCGTGCCGCTGGACTGGAGCGCTGTCGGCCGGTGGATGCGCAGACGGGTGCCGAGCGCGGTGGCCAGGAACGTGCCGACCGCCAGCGCGCCGCCGACCAGGCCCAGCGCGCCCTGGGCGCCGAGGTCGCGGCCGAAGAAGTCGGTGGTCAGGTCACCGGCCTTGATCGCGAAGGCCAGGAACAGCAGCAGGAAGCCGTAGAGCCCGCGTAGCGCCGCCGCGCCGATCAGCGTGGCGATCACCAGCCGGCCACTGGGGCGACCCCGGCCCAGCGGGCGCTCGCCGTCGCGGCGGCGCAGCGCGCGCAACGGGTGCGGCATCCGCTCCGGCGGCTCGGAGTCGGCCTTCGGCGGCAGCCGGAGCGAGATCACCATGCCGATCAGGAAGATCACCGAGGCGACCCGCAGCGGCCACTGCGGCCCGAACCAGAACGCGGCCAGCCCGATCGGCGCGACGAGCGCGCCGGCCACCGTGCCGTAGACGCTCGCGCGCGCCCCGACCTGGGACAGCCCCAGCCCTTCGGGGAGCAGCCGGGGGACAGCCGCCGAGCGGGCCACGCCGTACGCCCGGGAGAGCGCGAGAACGCCGAACGCCGCCGGATAGAGCCCGAAGCTGCCGATGTAGTCGGAGATCAACCAGGCCAGGAACGCCCGGCCGAGCATGGTGGTGGCCAGCGCGTACCGCCGGCCGTGGCGGAAGTGGTCGAGCAGCGGGCCGACCACCGGGGCGAGCATGGCGAACGGGACCATGGTGACCAGCAGGTAGAGGGCCACCTTGTTGCGCGCCTCGCCCAGCGGCACGTCGAAGAAGATCGTCCCGGCCAGGCCGATCGCGATGAGCGTGTCACCGGCGCAGGAGAGCGCGTGCAGGTCGAACAGGCGGACCATGCCCACCTCGTTGCCGGCACTGCGGGCCCGGGCGGTGCCGGCCCGCCGGGTCATCCAGCGCCCGCCGTGCATCGAGCCCCGCAGCAGCAGCCGGGTGGCGCGGATGCCGGTGCCGACGGTCCGCCCGAGGAAGGAGCGGCCGGAGCGGGAGGACAGCGCCATGCGTCCCATCCTCGCCCATCCTTTCCACGTGCGCCGCATCACCCGGAGAGAATGACTCCGGGGAGTGCCTGTCGCCCGTGGACGGGCATGGGGAACAATGGTCCGGTGACCAGGCCCGCCTCCGCCCGCGCTCCCCGGCTCGACCAGGTCTGCGCCGCCGCCGTCGAGGTGGCCCGCGACGCGATCACCGAGGTGGAGCCCACCGACATCGGCGATCATCTCCAGGCGGTCGCCGAGGGCGATCGGGTCGTCACCCACTACTTCGAATGCCGGATGGCCGGTTACCGCGGCTGGCGCTGGGCCGTCACGGTGACCCGGGTGCCGCGCAGCCGGCACGTCACCATCTGCGAGACGGTGCTGCTGCCCGGCCCGGACGCGCTGCTCGCACCGGGCTGGCTGCCGTGGCAGGAGCGGCTCAAGCCGGGCGACCTGGGCCCCGGCGACCTGCTGCCCACCCCTGCCGACGACGAGCGGCTCGCCCCCGGCTACCTGCTCTCCGACGACCCGGCAGTGGAGGAGACCGCCTGGGAGCTGGGCCTGGGCCGGCCCCGGGTGCTGTCCCGGGAGGGCCGCGCCGAGGCCGCCCAGCGCTGGTACGACGGCGACCACGGCCCGGACGCCGCGATCTCGGTCGCTGCGCCGGCCGCCGCCCGCTGCGGCACCTGCGGTTTCTACCTGCCGCTCGCCGGTTCGCTGCGCCTGGCCTTCGGCGCCTGCGGCAACTTCTTCGCCCCGGACGACGGCCGGGTGGTGAGCGCCGACCACGGGTGCGGCGCGCACTCGGAGACGCTGGTCGAGGCGGCCGAGACGCCCGTCGACGAGCTGCCGACCGTCTACGACGACAGCGCGGTCGAGGCCATGACCGTCAGCCGGGCCCCGGGCTCGGTGGAGTCGGCCGAGCCGGCGGAGCCGTACGGCCACCCCTGACGGGTCAGCGCTGTCGCTGCGCGGCGGCAGCGCGTCGGCGACGCCGGTTGGCGTCGTGCCGCATCATCACCGCCAAGCCGGGAAAGCCCCACAGAAAACCGGCCAGGCAGGTCCAGAGCCAGTTCTGACGCCCGGACTCGGTGAGCCAGTCCCGGAAGAAGATCAGTAGCACCAGGCCGGCCACCGCCCAGGCGATCAGCCCGGCGACGGCGAACGGCACCATCGGCGGGTCGAGCGGCTCCGGCCGCGGCTGTTGCTCCTGTGACACCGGCCCAGCCTACGTGATCGTTCTTCCCTGCCCGCCAGGTGATCTGGGACGATGCGCGCGACAAAACCCGGCCGATGACCAGATGAGGAACCATGTCCATTGCCCCGCCGCCGGATCACGGCACTCCGCCCGATCCCGCACATCCACGTAACGCCTTCGACCGCTACTTCCTGATCTCGGCACGCGGGTCCACGCTGAGCCGGGAGCTGCGAGGCGGCTTCGCCACGTTCTTCACGATGGCGTACATCGTGGTGTTGAACCCGCTGATCCTGGGCAGCGGGAAGGACGGCGACGGCCGTTCGCTTGCGATTCCGGCGCTCGCCGCGGCGACCGCCCTGGTCGCCGGCCTGATGACCATCCTGATGGGCGTGGTGGCCCGGTTCCCGATCGCGCTCGCGGCCGGCCTGGGTGTGAACGCGCTCGTCGCGTACGAGATCGCGCCCCAGATGACCTGGGCGGACGCGATGGGCCTTGTGGTCATCGAGGGTGTGCTGATCGGCATCCTGGTGCTCACCGGCCTGCGTACCGCGGTGTTCCGCTCGGTGCCGACGCAGCTCAAGACCGCGATCGGCGTCGGCATCGGTCTGTTCCTGACCATCATCGGCCTGGTCGACGCCGGCTTCGTCCGGCGGGTGCCGGACGCCGCGAACTCCACCGTGCCGGTCGGCCTGGGCATCAACGGCAAGATCGTCAGCTGGCCGATGCTCGTCTTCGTGGTCGGCCTGCTGATCACGCTGGTCCTGGTGGTACGCCGGGTCCGGGGCGCGATCCTGATCGGCATCCTGGCCTCCACCGTGCTGGCCATCGTGGTCGAGGCGATCGCCAACATCGGCCCGTCCTTCGTCGACGGCAAGCCGAACCCGAAGGGCTGGGCGCTGAACGTGCCCGAACTGCCCAAGCAGATCGTGGACCTGCCTGACCTGTCGTTGCTGGGCCAGTTCAACGTGCTGAACTCGTGGAGCCGGGTCGGCTGGCTGGTGCCGCTGATGTTCATCTTCACGCTGCTCATCACGGACTTCTTCGACACCATGGGCACGATGGTCGCGATCGGCCAGGAAGGGGACATGCTCGACGAGACGGGCACCCCGCCGAAGGCCAAGGAGATCCTGCTCGTCGACTCGATCGCCGCCGCCGCGGGTGGTGCCGCCTCGGTGTCCAGCAACACGTCGTACATCGAGAGCGCCGCAGGCGTCGCGGAGGGTGCCCGGACCGGCGTGGCCAACCTGGTCACCGGTGCGTTGTTCCTGCTTGCCATGTTCCTGGCGCCGCTGTCGCTGATCGTGCCGTTCGAGGCCGCGTCGACGGCGCTGGTGGTGGTCGGTTTCCTGATGATGACGGCGGTCCGCACGATCGACTGGACCGACTACGAGATCGCCATCCCGGCGTTCCTCACCATCGCGCTGATGCCGTTCACCTATTCGATCTCGAACGGCATCGGGGCCGGCGTGATCAGCTTCGTGCTGCTGAAGGTGGCGAAGGGTAAGGCTCGGGAGGTCCACCCGCTCCTGTACGGCGTCGCCGTGCTGTTCATCGTGTACTTCCTGCGCGGGCCGGTCGAGTCCGTGTTGCTCTGACGCTGGTGAGCCTGGTCATAACGCATGTCGTTAGCCAGGCTCATTAGTTAAGCTAACTAGTGTGACGGAGCGGACGGTGACGGCGAAACGCGTGCCACCGGCGCAGCTGGCTCCTCAGCTGCGAGATGCGATCACCCGGCTCAACCGGCGGGTCCGACAGGCCCGGCCGGTCGGCGACCTCACGGTCACCCAGCTGTCGGCGCTCACCAGCCTCAATCTGGCGGGCGCCCTCACGCCACGGGAACTCGCTGATGTCGAACGGGTGCAGCCGCCCACGATGACGAAGATCGTCGCGAAGTTGGAGGAGCGCGGCCTCGTGCAGCGCACCCCCCATCCGACCGACGGACGGCAGGTCATCCTGGCGGCGACCGAAGGGGGAAGGGCCGTACTCGACCAGTTCGAGCGGGCCCGCAACGAGTGGCTGGCCACCCGGCTGGCCGCGCTGACCGAGGACGAACGCGAGACGCTACGGCGTGCAGCGGACATCCTCCAGGGCATCGCTCGCGCCTGACACCGCCGCCCGCGGTTCGCTTCGTCAGCTGTGGATGAAGCGTACCGACGCAAGGAGGCGCACCTAGAGTGCAGGCCAAGCTGAGCACGATGTTCCAGTCCCTACGAGTCCGCAACTATCGACTCTTCGCCACCGGGCAGCTGATCAAACTGATCGGCGTCTGGATGATGTTCATCGCCCAGGACTGGCTCGTCCTCGAGCTCAGCGACAACTCCGCGACCGCGCTCGGCGTGGTCACCGCGTTGCAGTTCACCCCCGTACTCCTGCTCACGCTGCTGTCCGGCCGGCTCGCCGACCGCTACGACAAGCGGATGCTGCTCTTCGTCGCCAACGCGTTCTGGACCGTGCTCGCGCTGGCCATGAGCATCCTGGTCCTCACCGGCCTGGTGCAGCTCTGGCACGTCTTCACGTTCGCCGCCCTGCTCGGCGTCTCCAACGCGGTCGAGACGCCGGTCCGCCAGGCGTTCGTCTCCGAGCTGGTCGGCATGCCGCTGCTGCCGAACGCGCTCTCGCTCAACGCAGCAGTGTTCAACTCCGCCCGGATCGTCGGCCCCGCCGTCGCCGGCCTGGCCATCGCCGTCGTCGACGTCGGCCCGGTCTTCCTGGTCACCGCGCTCAGCTCGATCGCCCCGCTGGTGAACGTGGTCCGGATGCGTACCGACGAGCTGCACCGCAAGGACCTGCCGCCGGTCGGTGAGCGCGACCAGGCCCGGGTGGTCGACGGCCTCCGGTACGTGGCACGCCGCCCCGACATCCTGCTGCCGATGGTCCTCATGTCGGTGATCGGGATGAGCCTGTTCAACTTCCAGCTCACCCTCGCCGCGCTCGCGAAGACCGTGTTCAACACCGGCGCCGCCTCGTTCGGCCTGTTCAGCACCGCCCTCGCGGCCGGCGCGCTGGTCGGGGCGCTGGCCGGCACCGGACGGCGCAGCCGGCCCTCGGTCTGGCTCGTGCTCGGTGCCGCGATCGGCTGCGCGGTCTTCGGCACGCTCGTCGGGCTCGCCCCGGCGTACTGGCTGGTCGTGACGCTGCTACTGCCCGCCGGGTTCTTCATGATCTACTTCGCCCAGGCCGCCAACCAGCGCGTGCAGCTCGGCGTTGACGCCTCCTTCCGGGGACGGGTGATGGCGCTGTGGGTGCTGGTGTTCCTGGGCACCAACCCGGTCGGCGCGCCGCTGATCGGCTGGGTCGCCGAGAAGTACGGCGCGGGCGCGAGCATCTGGGCCGGCGGCCTGATCTCGCTCACCGCCGCGCTGCTGGCGCTCACCTGGCAGCTGCGCCGCTCCGGCGCCCGGCTGCGCATGCGGGTGCTGCCGATGCCCCGCTTCTACGTGGTGTCGCCCGGGGCGAAGTAGCCCTCGATAGCCGGTCGTACCGGCCCGATTACCCAAACGGGTGGCGGGCCGGTGCGGCAGGGCTTAGCGTCGATGTGTGGAAGTGGGGCAGGGACTGCTGCTGGCGCTGGCGATCCTCGCCGTCTGCTGCTTGCCCGCGCTGTTCGCGCTGCTGTTCTGCGCTGACGAGATCATCGACCGGGTCGCGTGCGGGTGGGCCGAGTGGCGGGAGCAGCGGCGGGAACGCCGTACCATCGCGCGGCTCGACCGGGCCATCGAGGCCGAGGCGCTGACCCGCGACATCGACCTCACCGAGTTCGACAAGGACGGCCGCCGTCCGCTGGAACAACTCGCCACCGACCTGCGCCGGCTCGGCGGCCACCGGCTCGCCGCCGCCGACCGCAGCGTGGTGTGGCACGGCGCGGTCATCGAGGCGTACGACGAACGGCTGCGCGCCGCCTGCCACGCGCTCGGCATCGCCGAACACCTGACCGAGCTGGACGGCGTCGACCGGGAGATCGAACGGGTACGCGTCGAAGGGTTGCTGCACGCCGCCGGGCTGACCCTGCCGGCCGCCCGCGCCGCGCACCACCAGCGACACCGCTGACCGGGTGCGTCTCTTCGCGGCGATCTACCCGCCTGCCGTGGCGGTCGCCGACCTGACCGCCCGGATGAAGGGCCTGCGGGTCGCGTCCGCTCGCCACGCCCGCCTGGCCGACCCGGCGAACCTGCACCTCACGCTCGCCTTCCTCGGCGAAGTGCCGGACGACCGGCTGGCCGATGTGAAGCACGCGCTCGCCTGGGCCGCCCGGACGGTTCGCTGCCCACTGCTGCGCCTTTCCGGTGGCGGCTGCTTCGGTGCGGGCCGGTCCACTGTGCTCTGGGTCGACGTGCGCGGCGAGGTGGAGGTGCTCGACGCGCTCGCCCGGTCGATCCGCGGCGGGCTGCGCGAGGCCGGGCTGCCGTGCGACGACAAGCCGTTCCGGGCGCACCTGACCATCGCCCGCCCCGGCGATCGGGTGCCCGAGTCCGACCTCCGCGCCGACCTGGCGACCCTGGCCGACTACACCGGCCCGGAGTGGCCCGCCGACCGCCTGACCCTGGTCCACAGCCACCCCGGCCCGCCCACCCGCCACACCCGAGTCACCACCTGGCCCCTCTAGCGCCGCCCTCGCCCCCTCTCCCGCGATCTTGCACTTTGTGCCCGGGAAAAACACCCGAACCGCCCCGAGTTGAGGCACAAACTGCAAGATCAACAGGGCGGGGGAGGGGAGAGGGCGGGGCGGGGGTTACCAGGCCCAGGCCTCGGGGCCGGGGCCGCCGTTGCCCACCGGCGGGAACAGCTCGTCGAGGCGGGTCAGCGTCGACTCGTCCAGCTGGACGTCGAGGGCGCCGAGGTTGCGGTCGAGCTGGTCCATCGTGCGCGGGCCGACGATCGGGGCGGTCACGCCCGGCCGGGACAGCAGCCACGCCAGCGCCACATCCGCCGGGTCGTGGCCGAGGTCGGCGCAGAGCTTCTCGTACGCCTCGATGGTGTTCCGGTGCTCGGCCAGCGCGTCGGCCGAGCGGCCGCTGGTGCCGCGCGCCGCGCTGCCCTCGGCCATCTTGCGGATGATGCCGGAGAGCAGCCCGCCGTGCAGCGGCGACCAGGGGATGATGCCCAGCCCGTAGTGCTGCGCGGCCGGCACGACCTCCAGTTCGACGTGGCGGGTCAGCAGGTTGTAGATGCACTGCTCGGAGACGAGCCCGAGGAAGTTGCGCCTGCCGGCCGCGGCCTGCGCCTGCGCGATGTGCCAGCCGGCGAAGTTGGACGAGCCGACGTAGATCACCTTGCCCTGGGCGACGAGCGTCTCCATCGCCTGCCAGATCTCCTCCCACGGCGTGGTCCGGGAGATGTGGTGCATCTGGTAGAGGTCGATCGTGTCGGTCTGGAGCCGGCGCAGCGAGTCCTCGCAGGCCCGGATGATGTGCCGGGCGCTCAGGCCCTGCTCGTTGGGCCACTCGCCCATCTTGCCGTACACCTTGGTGGCGAGGACGACCTTGTCGCGCCGCCCGCCGCCCTGCGCGAACCAGCGGCCGACGATCTGCTCGGTGACGCCCTCACCGAGCTTCCAGCCGTAGACGTTTGCGGTGTCGAAGAAGTTGATCCCGTGTTCGAGCGCCCGGTCCATGATGGCGAAACTGTCCGGCTCGTCGGTCTGCGGGCCGAAGTTCATCGTGCCGAGGCAGAGTCGGCTCACGGACAGGCCGGTGCGTCCCAGGTTCGTGTACTCCATGACTCCACCCTGGCACGCCGGCACTTAGAGTGCCCTCTCAACGAGCCAGGGTGGAGTGTGGATCAGGAGGATTCGCGGGCCGCCGGGCCGGTGCCGAACAGCACGTCGTCCCAGCTCGGCAGCCGCTTACGCGGCTTGCCACCGGCCTCGCTGGACTCGGCGGCCGCACCGCCGGTCGCCGCCGCGGGGCCGGTGCGGCGGGGCCGCAGCACGGCCAGCGAGGGTACGGCCGGGATCTCCTTCGGCGCGTCCGAGTCGTCGTCGAAGGCCGAACCCTGCCCACCACCGAGCAGCGCGGCGGCACCACCGGCGACGGCCCGCTGACGGGGCGCCTCCTGCCCGGCCAGCGCGGCCGGGGAGCGGGTGTCGAGACCACGCCCGGACGTGCCGCCGAGCGGACGGTCCAGCGAGGCGAGCAGCGCGTCCCGGCCGGCGCGGATCGGGTCACGCCCCGGACGGGCGTGCTCGGAGGCGGCCGGCAGGCCGTGTCCACCCCGGCTCGGCTCGCCGCGCGACGGACCGGGCAGCGCGTGACCGCCCCGCTCCGGCGCCGGCTCCTGGCCGAGGATCGGCGTGGGCCGCTCGGCGCACAGGTATTGCGCCATGTCGTCGTGCGGGGCGACGTTCTGCCGGGTCTTGTCCAGATCCCACACCGCCTGCGCGGTGGCCTTGCCGGACGGCCAGGTCGCGATGATCCGCCAGGTGCCGTCGTCGCGGCGGTAGGCGTCCCACGAGATCTTCTCGGTGTCGATGCCGTGCTGGGCCAGCCGGCCGTTGACGACCTCGGCCAGCGGGGTCGGCTTCTCCGCGCCCTTGAGCCGGGTGCGGCGGGCGTGCTGGGCGAGCATGGCCCGCTCCTGGAGCACCGGACCGGCGTAGCGCAGCACCCGGTCGACGGGCACACCGGCGATGCGGGCGACGTCCTCCGCGGACTCGCCGGACCGGATCCGGGCCTGGATGTCCCGTGGGGACAGCGACGGCGTCGGGTCGGTGGCGCTCGGCACCACCGCGAGCGGTGGGGCGCCCGGCTCGGCGTGCAGCGCCGACGCGATCCGCTCGTCGATGGGCAGCGCCAGCAGGCGCCCCACCTCGTCGGCGAGCACCAGGGCCTGGCCGTCCTCGGAGAGGGCGACGAAGCGTACTGGGCGCATGGGCTTGCCTCCGTCCCGCTTCGCTGGCCGTCACGCCACGGGAGCCGGCCACCCGGGCGTCTCGCACCACCGTACGCTCATCTACCCGCCGATGGGGACTGCGACACCCCGGCATGTCGTGACTGAGCTGCGGTAACGATCACGGTGGGTGGCCGCCGAAGCCCCGACGGCCACGTACCGTGACGACGTGATCAGAGTCGCTCTACCACGTAGTCGATGGACGCGGTGAGCGCCTCGACGTCGGCCGGCTCGACGGCCGGGAACAGTGCCACCCGCAGCTGGTTGCGGCCCAGCTTGCGGTACGGCTCGGTGTCGACGATGCCGTTGGCGCGCAGCGCCTTGGCGATCGCCGTCGCGTCCACCTCGTCGGCGAAGTCGATGGTGGCGACCACGTTGGACCGCAGGGCCGGGTCCGACACGAACGGCGTGGCGAACGACGAGCGCTCGGCCCAGCCGTACACGATGCCGGCGCTCTCGGCGGTGCGCTTGGCCGCCCAGGCCAGCCCGCCCTGGGAGTTCATCCAGTCGGTCTGCTCCGCGGCCAGGAAGATGGTCGCCAGCGCCGGGGTGTTGTACGTCTGCTCCAGCCGCGAGTTGTCGATCGCGGTGACCAGGTCGAGGAAGGCCGGGATGTAGCGGCCGGACTCCTTGACCTCGGTGGCCCGGGCCAGCGCGGCCGGCGACATCAGGGCCAGCCAGAGCCCGCCGTCGGAGCCGAAGCACTTCTGCGGCGCGAAGTAGTAGACGTCGGTCTGGGCGACGTCCACGTCCAGGCCGCCCGCGCCGGAGGTGGCGTCGACCAGCAGCAGCGAGCCCTCGTCGGCGCCCGCGACCCGGCTGATCGGCACCGCGACACCGGTGGAGGTCTCGTTGTGCGGGGTGGCGTAGACGTCCACGCCGGCCTCGGCCACCAGCGACGGGGCGCTGCCCGCGTCGGACTTGCGCACCGTCGGCTCACCGAGGAACGGCGCGTCGGAGACCGACTTGGCGAACTTGGCACCGAACTCGCCGAAGCTGGCGAACTGGGCCCGGTCGCGGATCAGGCCGAACGTGGCGACCTCCCAGAACGCGGTGGTGCCGCCGTTGCCGAGCACCACCTCGTACCCCTCGGGCAGGGAGAAGAACTCGGCCAGGCCGCGGCGCAGCCGGGACACCTGGTCGCGGACCGTCTTCTGCCGGTGCGACGTGCCCAGGTAGCTGGTGGCGACGTCGGAGAGGGCGGAGACCGCGGCCGGACGGACCTTGGACGGGCCGCAGCCGAATCGTCCGTCGGCGGGCCTGATCTCGTCGGGAATCCGGATGGTCGGTGCGTCAGCCACGGTCTTGAAGATCCTTCCGCATGGGCGAGAGGTGAGCTGGCAGGCGCGGACGATGTCCTGCCGCGTGGCGGCGGGCGGCGTCCGAGCCCGTTCCGGCGACACTGCCACGGCCATCCTCGCACCTGCCCGGGCACGTCCGGCGGGCTGTCCCACCCCGGTCGGTGAGGCGTCCGCCACACGCCCGGCGTGCCGGCCCCGGAAATGCCGGAGCCCCGCTCCACCGCACGGGGAACGGGGCTCCGGGCGAGACGTCAGACGCCGTGCGGGATGGCGTCCCAGCCCTCGACCTGCTGCGGCTTGCGCGGGCCGTGGCCGACGTACGTGGCCGACGGCCGGACCAGCCGCTGCAGCTTCTTCTGCTCCAGGATGTGCGCCGACCAGCCGCCCATCCGGGCGCAGGTGAACATCGAGGTGAACATGTGCGCCGGCACCTCGGCGAAGTCCAGCACCACCGCCGACCAGAACTCGACGTTGGTGGCGAGGACGCGGTCCGGGCGGCGGGCCTGGAGTTCGGCCAGCGCGGCCTTCTCCAGCGCCTCGGCGACCTCGAAGCGGGGCGCGCCCAGATCCTTGGCGGTACGCCGCAGCACGCGGGCGCGCGGGTCCTCGGCCCGGTAGACCCGGTGGCCGAAGCCCATCAGCCGCTCGCCCCGGTCGAGGACGCCCTTGACGTACCCGTCGGCGTCGCCGCTGCGCTCGACCGCCTCCAGCATGCTGAGCACCCGGGACGGTGCGCCGCCGTGCAGCGGGCCGGAGAGCGCGCCGATGCCGGAGGAGATGCAGGCCGCGGCGTCCGCGCCGGTGGAGGCGACGATCCGGGCGGTGAAGGTGGAGGCGTTCAGGCCGTGCTCGGCGGCCGAGATGAAGTACGCGTCGACGGCCTTGACGTGCCGCGGGTCGGGCTCACCCCGCCAGCGCTTCATGAACCGCTCGACGATGGTCTCCGCCTTGTCGATCTCCTTCTGCGGCACGGCCGGCAGGCCCAGGCCGCGCGCCGACTGGGCGACGAAGGACAGCGCGGTGACCGACACCCGGGCCAGGTCCTCACGGGCCTGCTCGTCGGAGATGTCGAGAAGCTGGCTGAGCCCCCAGTACGGCGCGAGCATGGCGACCGCGGACTGCACGTCGACGCGGATGTCACCGGAGTGCACCGGCACCGGGAACGGCTCGGCCGGCGGCAGGCCCGGGCCGAACCGGCCGTCCACCAGCAGCGCCCAGACGTTGCCGAACGAGACCTGGCCGATCAGGTCCTCGATGTCCACGCCCCGGTAGCGCAGTGAACCCCCCGCGCGGTCGGGTTCGGCGATCTCGGTCTCGAAGGCTACGACGCCCTCCAGGCCCGGTTTGAAATCGGACATGTCGTCTCCTGGCTTCGGCTCGGCGCGCCCGGGCGGGCTGATCGAGCCCCGCAGCTCAGGCGACCCTTCAGGGATGTGGTTCGGAACATCTTGCCCGCTGGGTAACAAGCTGCGCGACCCACAGCCACTGTGCGCCACGCGACATCCCCGCCGCTGGACGTCGGTGAGAGAGGGAGAAGACTGGGTACCGGGGCCTGGCCAGCGTCGGGGGACGCCGGCACGCCCGGGAGAGGGACAACCACAGTGACAGGCGACACACCCGCCCCGGCCGGCATGCGTAACGAGTACGCCGCCGACCTGGGCCTGACCGAGACGGACCTGGCGCCGGACTGGCACACCCAGTTCGCCCGCTGGTTCGCCGACGCGGTGGCCCATCCGCTGCCGGAGCCGAACGCGATGGTGCTCGGCACCGCCGACGACCGGGGCCGGCCCAGCGGGCGCACCGTGCTGCTCAAGGGGTACGACCCGGAGGGCTTCGTCTTCTACACCAACCACGGTTCGCGCAAGGGCACCGAGGCGACCGGCAACCCGTGGGCCAGCCTGGTGTTCCCGTGGTTCCCGATGCAGCGGCAGGTGACGGTGACCGGCCGGGTCGAGCAGGTGGACCGGGCCGAGACCGAGGCGTACTTCGCCGGCCGGCCGCGCGGCTCGCAGCTCGGGGCGTGGGCCAGCGCCCAGTCGGCAGTGGTGCCGGACCGGGCCGCGCTCGACGAGGCGTACCGGGCGGCGGCCGAGCGGTTCGCCGACGTGGACCCGATCCCCGCGCCGCCGCACTGGGGCGGGTTCCGGGTCCGTCCGGAGACCGTCGAGTTCTGGCAGGGCCGGGCCAGCCGACTGCACGACCGGCTGCGCTTCCGGCGTACCGGGGACGGGGTCTTCGTCGTCGAGCGGCTCGCACCGTGACCGACGTCACGCAGGCCCGGCGGCGGGGTGCGCGCCGCTGGGCGATCGACCTGCGCCCGCTGCGCGTGCCCGCGTACCGGCGGGTCTGGACCGGCAACGCGATCGCCATGTTCGGCTTCCAGTTCACCGCCGTGGCGGTGCCGGTGGAGATGTTCGACCTGACCGGCGGCTCGCTCTGGGTCGGTCTGCTCGGCATCGCGGGCTTCGTACCGTTGCTGCTCTTCGGGTTGTGGGGCGGCGCGGTCGCCGACGCCCGGGACCGCCGCCGGGTGCTGCTCGTCGGCGGCTGCGTGCTCTGGGCCTCGACGCTCGGGCTGCTGGTGCAGTCGCTGGCCGGCGTGCGCAGCCCGCTGCTGCTCCTGCTGCTCGTCGCCCTCCAGTCGACCGCCTTCGCGATCACCTCGCCGGCCCGCAGCGCGATCCTGCCCCGGCTCGTGCCGGCCGAGCTGGTCCCGGCGGCCACCACGCTGAACTTCACCACGTTCACCGCCGCCGCCGTCTTCGGCCCGCTCGCCGCCGGCCTGATCTTCGCCGCCTGGCAGGTCGGGGTGGCGCTGCCCATCGCGTACGCGGCGGACGCGCTGCTGTACACGGCGGCGCTCTGGGCCACGCTGCGGCTGCCCGCGATGCCGCCCACGCCGGACCCGGACGGCGGCGTCCGCAAGGCCGGGTTCGCCAGCATCGTCGACGGCTTCCGTTACCTGGCCACCACGCGGGTGCTGCTGCTCTCCTTCGCCATCGACCTGATCGCGATGATCCTGGCCATGCCGCGGGCGCTGTTCCCGGAGCTGGCGCAGGAACGCTTCGGCGGTGCCTCGGCGGTGGGCTGGCTCTACAGCTCCATCGCCATCGGCGCGATGCTGGGCGGCCTGACCTCCGGGTGGATCGGCCGGGTCCGCCGCCAGGGCCTCGCGCTCACCGTGGCGGTGGTCGGCTGGGGCGTGGCGATCGCGCTCGCCGGGCTGGCCGGCCAGTTGTGGGTGGCAGTGGTGCTGCTGGGCGTCGCCGGCGCCGCCGACCTGGTCAGCGCCACGCTGCGCCAGTCGATGCTGCTGGTCTACGCGCCGGACCGGATGCGGGGCCGCCTCCAGGGCGTGAACACGGTCGTGGTGGCCGGCGGCCCGCGCCTGGGTGACTTGCGGGCCGGTGCGATGGCCGCCGGTTTCGGCACCGGCTTCGCCATGGTCGGTGGCGGTCTGGCCGCCGCCGTACTCGCGGTGCTGCTGGTGGTGGCGTTCCCGGCGCTGCTGCGCTATCGCTCGACCACCCCCGCCGAGGAGCGCCGCTGACGGTAGGGTCGCCGACATGGGGATCGACACGCAGCCACCGTCCGGTGCACAGTGGACCATCGCGGCCGACGGCCACGAGGCCGTCGTGGTCGAGGTGGGCGGCGGGCTGCGGGCCTACCGCTACGACGGTGTGGACCACCTCGACGGGTACGCCGAGGACGAGGTCTGCCCCGGGTCGGCCGGGCAGGTGCTGGCGCCCTGGCCGAACCGTATCCGGGACGGCGTCTACACGGTCGGGGAGCGGTCGTTTCAGCTCGACCTCACCGAGCCGGAGCGGCACAACGCCCTGCACGGCCTGGTGAACTGGGTGCGGTGGCAGCCGATCGAGCAGTCGTCCGACAGCGTGACCATCGGCTACGACCTGCCGCCGAGCCCCGGCTACCCGTGGGCGCTGCGGATGCGGGCCCGGTGGAGCGTCGGCCCGGACGGCCTGCGGGCCGAGCACGAGGCGACGAACCTCTCCGACGAGCCCGCGCCGTTCGGCTTCTCCGTCCACCCCTACCTGCAACTGCCGAAGGTCGGCGTGGACGAGCTGCGGCTGCATCTGCCGGCCCGGCGGCGGGTGCTGGTGGACAGCCGCCTGCTGCCGGTCGCCGCCGCCGAGGTGACCGGCTCCGAGTTCGACTTCACCAGCCCGCGCCCGATCGGCGACCTGGTCCTCGACACCGCGTTCGGTGACGTCGAGCGGGACGCCGACGGCGGCTCGGCGGTGGTGCTCGGCGCGCCGGACGGCTCGTCCGGGCTGCGGATCTGGGCGGACCGCGAGTTCGGCTGGTGGCAGGTGTTCACCGGCGACACCCTCGGCGGGGAACGGCACCGCCGGTCCGTGGCGGTGGAGCCGATGACCTGCCCGCCGGACGCGTTCCGCTCCGGCAAGGACCTGATCATGCTGGAGCCGGGGCAGACCTGGCGGGGCGCCTGGGGCGTCCGCCCGGAGGTCTGAGCGTGGAGTTCGCCGAGGTCGTCCGGCGCCGCCGGATGGTACGCAACTACGACCCCGACCGGCCGGTGCCGCCGGAGGTGGTGGACCGGCTGCTCGACCACGCCGTCCGGGCCCCGTCGGCCGGGTTCTCGCAGGGCTGGGGCTTCCTGGTGCTGGAGGAACCCGAGGACCGGGAACGGTTCTGGGCCGCCACCACGCCCGGTGGCGGCGGCCGGGAACGCTGGCTGGCCGGGATGCGCCGGGCGCCGCTGATCGTGGTGCCGCACGCCAACCGCGACGCCTACCTGGACCGCTACGCCGAGGCGGACAAGGGCTGGGCGGACCGCGACGAGGACCGCTGGCCGGTGCCCTACTGGTACGTGGACACCGGTTTCGCGGCGCTGCTGATGCTGCTCACCGCCGTGGACGAAGGGCTGGGCGCCTGCTTCTTCGGCATCCCGCCGCAGCGCATCGGGGCGTACCGGGACGCGTTCGGGGTACCGCCGGAACTGCACCCGATCGGTGCGATCACAGTAGGTTACCGAGCTGTCGACCACCGGTCACCGTCGCTGCGCCGAGGGCGTCGTCCGGTGCAGGATGTGGTGCGGCGGGGACGGTGGACCTGAGCGGTTAGGCTGACATCCACATTGTCAGCCTGGCCTGGGGAGGAGAGCACGCCGTGATCTTCAGGGCGGTCCGGGACGGGCGTCCCTACCCGGAGCACAACCTCACGCTGAAGCAGTGGGCTGAGATTCCGCCGCGCCCGCTGCGGCTTGACCAGCTCATCACCACCAAGCGCGAACTCGCGCTGGACAAGCTGCTCGCGGAGGACTCCACCTTCTACGGCGACCTCTTCCCGCACGTCGTCCAGTGGAACGGCGGCCTCTACCTGGAGGACGGCCTGCACCGGGCGCTGCGCGCGGCGCTCCAGCAGCGAAACCAGATCCACGCGCGGGTGCTCGTGCTCGGTGACCAGGGCGAGTGACGCCTCCCTGAGGCTTGGTTAAGGTGACGCCATGACTCCTCTCGACCTGCTCGACATCGATGCGTCGCTCAGCGACGAGGAGCGGCAGATCCGCGCCGTCGTGCGCCGGCTCGTGACCGACCGGGTACGCCCGCACGTCGCCGGCTGGTACGAGGACGGCCAGGTCCCGGCCCGCGAACTGGCCCGCGAGTTCGGCAAGCTCGGCCTGCTCGGCATGCACCTGACCGGATACGGCTGCGCCGGCGCCTCCGCCGTCGCGTACGGGCTGGCCTGCCTGGAACTGGAGGCCGGCGACTCCGGCGTCCGGTCCCTGGTCTCGGTGCAGGGATCGCTGGCCATGTACGCCATCTGGCGCTTCGGCAGCGAGGAGCAGAAGCAACGCTGGCTGCCCGCGATGGCGGCCGGCGAGGCGATCGGCTGCTTCGGGCTCACCGAACCCGACCACGGCTCCGACCCCGCCTCGATGGCCACCCGGGCCCGCCGCGACGGCGACGACTGGATCCTCAACGGCAGCAAGCTGTGGATCACCAACGCGCCGATCGCCGACGTGGGCGTGATCTGGGCGCGTACCGACGACGGGGTACGCGGCTTCGCCGTACCCATGGACACGCCGGGGGTGACGGCGCGCGAGATCCGGCAGAAGATGTCGCTGCGCGCGTCACTGACCGGCGAGATCGCGCTCGACGACGTCCGGCTGCCGGCCGACGCGCGACTGCCCGAGGCGATCGGGCTCAAGGCGCCGCTGGGGTGCCTGACCGAGGCCCGGCACGGCATCGTCTGGGGCGCGCTGGGCGCGGCCCGCGACTGCCTGGAGACGGCCCTGGAGTACGCGACCACACGCACCCAGTTCGGCCGCCCGCTCGCCGGTTTCCAGCTCACCCAGGCCAAGCTCGCCGACATGGCGGTGGAGTGGAACAAGGGGATGCTGCTCGCGCTGCACCTGGGCCGCCTCGCCGACGCCGGCTCGCTGCGGCCCCACCAGGTGAGCGTGGGCAAGCTGAACAACGTCCGCGAGGCCCTCGCCATCGCCCGGCAGTGCCGCACGATCCTCGGCGCCAACGGCGTGTCGGGGGAGTACCCGGTGATGCGGCACGCCAACAACCTGGAGAGCGTGCTCACCTACGAGGGCACCTCCGAGATCCACCAGCTCGTCATCGGCCAGCGGCTCACGGGCCTGTCCGCGTTCGCCTGACCTGCGGTTTCACCCGATCGAGGCGCTCGGCGAGCGACTGTCGCACGGTGGCCGTACCGTCATTGTCAGTCGATGTGTCGGACGAGGACGGTGAGGGCGATGGCCCGCGACGGTGACATCAACGAGCCCACCCGGGAGTTCCCGGACTACCCCACCAGCGAGTCCCTTCGCGACCGGGCGGAGGGTTCGCCCGATCCGGATCCCGGTCCGGGCGCCCCGGCGTCGGGCGGCGGTGCGGCGCGCGGCCTGCTCTGGGTGCTCGGCGCGGCGGCGCTGGCGGTCGTGGTGCTGCTCGGCGTGCAGGCCACCGGTCTGCTGCCCGACTTCCGTAACCCGTTCGCCAAGGAGCAGACCGACCGCAGCCAGCCGCCGCTGCTCAAGTCGATCCGTGACCTGAGCCGCTACGTCGCCGCCGAGGGCAACTTCCAGGTCGTGGTGGACGTGCAGAACGACAGGCGCAACGTGCCCGACTTCCTGCTCAACGAGCGCACGCTGTTCGTCGGGGCGGGCCGGGTCGAGGCGTACGTCGACTTCACGAAGATCGCCGACGGTGCCGTGGTGGTCTCCGAGGACGGCAAGTCCGCCGAGATCAAGCTGCCCGCGCCGCAGCTCGGCGAAACCGATCTGGACATGGACAAGAGCTACGTGTTCGCCGAGCAGCGCGGCCTGATCAACCGGCTCAACGACCTGGTGGCCGGCGACCCGAACCGGCAGCAGCAGGTCTACAAGCTCGCCGAGGACCGGATCACCGCTGCCGCCCGGGACAGCGGCCTCACCGCCCGGGCCGAGGAGAACACCCGCAAGATGCTCGAAGGGCTGCTGCGCTCCCTCGGCTACGAGAAGGTGACTGTCACCTACGCGGCACCCTGACATCCCTGCTCTGACGCCGCGCGCCCGCCCCGAGGATCCGGGGCGGTCGCGTCGCGTGTGTGCCGGCGTCCCGGCTCGTGTCGCGTCAGCGGGTGGCGAGGTAGCGGTCCTCGTTCGGCATCAGAACCCACAGGACCAGGTAGATGATGACCTGCGTGCCGGGCAGCAGCAGCGACAGCAGGAACAGCAGCCGGACCATGCCGGCCGACATGCCGAACCGCTGCCCCAGGCCGGCGCAGACACCGGCGATCATGCGCCCCTGGCGGGGCCGGACCAGTTTGCGACTCATCGTCGTCTCCCACTTCTGCGGCGATCCGCCGCGCTGATTCCACGGTAGAAAGGGGTACGCGCCGCGCCCTCAGCCCCGAGGAGGATCGGCGACCCGGGCACCCGTAGGTGCTTACCCCGGCCCCTCCCCACCAACGCACCCCCGCCCCGCCCCCCGCTCCCCGCTCCGCTTACGCGATCTTGCAGTTGCGGCCCATGTTCTGCCCCATTCGCACCCTTTCTGAGGGCCGCAACTGCAAGATCGCGGGATTGGTGGGGTGGCGGGGCGTTCGGCTGGACCGCTGCGTCGAGCGCGTTCCGCCTCGCGAGACAGGCGTTCCGTGGAGTGGGATCAGTGGAGATCTTGGTAGGAAAAGGCCCCCATGAGGGCCATTTGCTTCCAAGATCTCGCCGGGAGCGGGGATAGATGCGTCGATCTTGGAGTTGTGGCACCTCGCGAATGGCATTAATCGGGCATCCTGGGCGCCACAACTCCAAGATCGATAGGGAGGGGCGGGGCGGGAGGGGGCGGGCGGGGGTGGGAGGGGGCGGCGGGGCGGGTATGTGGCGGAGTGGGGGCGGGTATTCACGGGGGCGAGGTAGGCTCGCCGGTCGGGCGCCCCCACCCCGGGCGTCGGCCGTCTACCCGCCCGGCGGGCGCGGCACCTACGCACCGGCTCGGATCCGCACAACGGGGACGACGGCGAGGAAACAGCACATGATCAGTGTTTTCGATCTTTTCAGCGTCGGTATCGGGCCGTCCAGCTCGCACACCGTCGGGCCGATGCGGGCCGCCCGTACGTTCGTGGCGGGCCTGAAGGCCGACGGGCAGCTCGCCGACGTGGCGCGGGTACGGGCGGAGCTGTTCGGTTCGCTCGGCGCGACCGGGCACGGGCACGGCAGTGACCGGGCGGTGCTGCTGGGGCTGGAGGGTGAGGTCCCGGAGACTGTCGACACCGACTCGGTGGGGCCGCGTGTGGAGCGGATCCGTACGCAGCGGCGGCTGGACCTGTTCGGCAGCCAGGGGATCGACTTCGACCCGGACACGGATCTGGTGCTGCATCGCCGGCGCTCGTTGCCGTACCACCCGAACGGGATGACGTTCGGGGCGTACGACGCGGCCGGGAACGAGGTGCGGACGCGCACGTACTACTCGGTGGGTGGCGGGTTCGTGGTGGACGAGGCGGCGGCCGGGGCGGACCGGATCAAGGCGGACACCACCCGGGTGAAGCACCCGTTCCTCACCGGCGCGGAACTGCTCAAGGTCACCACCGGCACCGGGCTGTCGATCAGCGAGGTGATGCTCGCCAACGAGTTGTCCTGGCGCAGCGAGGCGGACGTGCGGGCGGGGCTGCTGGAGATCTGGCGGGTGATGCGCGAGTGCGTGGAGAGCGGCTGCACCCGTGACGGCGTACTCCCGGGCGGGTTGAAGGTCCGGCGGCGCGCGGCGGAGATGCGGCGCGGCCTGGAGGCGGAGACCGGCAGCGGGGATCCGCTGCGCGCGATGGACTGGGTGACGTTGTTCGCGCTGGCGGTCAACGAGGAGAACGCGGCCGGCGGGCGGGTGGTCACCGCGCCGACGAACGGCGCCGCCGGGATCATCCCGGCCGTGCTGCACTACTACACCCGGTTCGTGCCGGGTGCCTCCGAGGAGGGCGTGGTCCGGTTCCTGCTGGCGGCGGGTGCGATCGGCGTGCTGTTCAAGGAGAACGCGTCGATCTCCGGGGCCGAGGTGGGCTGCCAGGGCGAGGTGGGTTCGGCGTGTTCGATGGCGGCGGCCGGGCTGGCCGAGGCGCTGGGTGGTACGCCGGAGCAGGTGGAGAACGCCGCCGAGATCGGCATGGAGCACAACCTGGGGCTGACCTGCGACCCGGTGGGCGGCCTGGTGCAGATCCCGTGCATCGAGCGCAACGCGGTGGCGAGCATCAAGGCGATCACCGCGGCCCGGTTGGCGTTGCGGGGCGACGGGGTGCACCACGTGTCGCTGGACAAGGTCATCAAGACCATGCGGGAGACCGGCGCGGACATGAAGGTCAAGTACAAGGAGACCGCGCGGGGCGGCCTCGCCGTCAACGTGATCGAGTGCTGACCCCGTTGGGGTGATCCGGCGCGTGCCCGGGCCGGGGCCGCGACGGATGGCGCGACGATGGTGCGGTGACGTCAGGCGTCGCGGCGCTCTGGTCCGCCCGCACCTCGCTGCGCATCCTGGTCCGCCGGGATCTCGCGGTGAAGTACCAGCAGTCGGTGCTGGGCTACTTCTGGTCGCTGATCGAGCCGCTCGGCATGGGCCTGATCTACTGGTTCGTCTTCGGCGTGCTCTACTCCGGCGCGACCCGGCGGCACCTGGGCGAGGCGGCCGGGTCGTACCCGCTGTTCCTGATCACCGGCATCTTCGCCTGGATGTGGGCGAGTTCGGCGCTGACCGAGGCCGCTAACGCGCTCACCGGGCAGTCCCGGCTGATCACCACGATGAACCTGCCCCGGCCGATCTTCCCGATCGGGCGGGTCGCCGGCCGGTTCGCCGAGTACCTGGCCGGGTTGCCGATCCTGGCCGCCGTCGCGGCGATCTACGCGAGCCAGGGGAAGATCCGCCCCGGCTGGAGCCTGCTCGCCCTGCCGCTGGCGGTGGCGGTGCAGTTCGTGCTGCTGGTGGGTCTGGCGTTGCTGCTGTCGGCGGGCAACGTGCTGATGCGCGACATCGAGCGCACGATGCGGCTGGTCATCCGGCTGCTGTTCTACGCGACCCCGATCATCTATCCGCTCGACCTGGTGCGGGAGTCGGGCATGCCGGGCTGGCTCAAGATCGGGTACGAGCTGAACCCGCTGGTCGGGATCTTCCAGCTGCACCACGCGGTCTGGTATCCGGACGAGTTCCCCGACGCCCGGCTGCTCACCGTCACGGTGTCCGGCAGCGTGCTGGTGCTGGCGCTGGGCTGGTGGGCGTTCCACCGCCTCGAACCGGCAGTGCTGAAGGAACTCTGAATGGCGCCGATCATCGAGGCGGACGGGCTCGGCATCCGGTTCGTCCGCAACCGGCGCCGTCAGCTGCGGCTGCGGGAGCTGATCGTGCACCGGGGCGCCCGTGACCCGGACGCGGGCCGGTTCTGGCCGCTGCGTGACCTGTCGTTCCGGGTCGAGCCGGGCGAGACGGTGGGCGTGGTGGGGCGCAACGGCACCGGCAAGAGCACGCTGCTGCGGCTGATCGCCGGTGTGCTCATCCCGGACGAGGGCTCGATCCGGGTGCACGGCCGGGTGGCGCCGCTGCTCGAACTGTCCGCCGGGTTCTCCGGCGACCTGACCGGGCGGGAGAACCTCTACCTGGTGGGCGGGCTGCACGGGCTGTCGTCGGCGTACCTGCGGGAACACTTCGACGAGATCGTCTCGTTCGCCGGTGAGCAGGTGGAACGCGCCATCGACACGTCGGTGCGGCACTACTCGTCGGGGATGAAGGTGCGGCTGGGTTTCGCGGTGATCGCGCACCTGCCGCACCCGGTGCTGCTTGTGGACGAGGTGACAGCGGTCGGGGACGCGGAGTTCCGCGCGAAGTGCTATGCGACCATCGAGCGACTTCTCGCGGAAGGGCGCACGCTGGTGCTGGTGTCACACAACGACAAGGACCTCACCCGGTTCTGCCGTCGGGGGCTGTACCTCGACGCCGGACGGCTGATCGTCGACGGGACGATCGACGAGGCGCTGGCGGCCTACGCCGACGCGGCGAAGCGGTGACGCTCGCGATCGTGCTCGCCGCCGACCCGGCGGCGGGCCACCTCACCGAACCCGGCCGACCTGCCGGGGAACCACTCACCGAGCGGCTGGCCGCGCAGTGGCGCCGGGCCGGGGCGGACGACGTGCGTATTGCCGCCGACCTGACCGAGCTGGCCGACCTGGTGGCCGGCGCGACCGGGCCGGTGCTGGTGAGCGGCGCTGACCTGGTGGCGCACACCGCCGTACTCAAGCACCTCGCGACCAGCCCGGTGGGGCCGACGGTGGCGCTGGTGCTCACCGATCCGCCCGCTCCCGGGCAGGCCACGGTGCGCGAGGAGCGCGGGCAGGTGGTCGAGGTCGGCGCCGCCGACCCGAGCGGCGTGTTCGGTGGCGCGCTGCGGGTGGGCGCGGCCGACCTGCCCGCGCTCGCCGACGC
>NZ_JBXUOV010000067.1:0-29730 GCF_057196585.1 Micromonospora sp. ATLC20 | reverse complement strand
CCGCGGCGCCCGCCGCCCTGGTCGCGCTCGGCGCGTCGCTGCACCCCACGGCGCCGTCGCGGGCCGAACCGACCGGGCCCGCCGAGCTGGCCGCGATCAGCGCGCTGAAGCTGGTCGCACAACCGGTCATCGCGTACGCGGCCGGGCTTGCCCTGAATCTGTCCGCGCCGCAGTTGCTCGCCGTGGTGGTGTGCGCGGGCCTGCCGACGGCGCAGAACACGTTCATCTTCGCCCAGGAGTACGGCGTCGGTGAGGCGGTGGCCAACCGGGCGGTGGTGGTGACCACGACGCTGTCGCTGGCCACCCTGGCCGCAGCGGCGGCGCTCCTCGGGTAGCCCGGCCATACAGTTCTGCCATGTCCGACGGCCCGTGCCACCGCCTCGATCGACACCTGTCAGCACCTGTCACTCTCGGATCTCCATTTCCGTCACCAGGCCGTTGTCGAGGCGGTAGACGTGCGTGACGGTGTGATCGGCGAGCTTCGCTCCCGCTTTGTCATGGACCACTTGGTGAACGGTGACGGCGATGCGGCCGTCGGCCTCGGTGCGGAACGCGGTCGGTGTGACGGTCGGATCGAGCTGGTCCCACTGCCGGCGCCAGTAGGCACCCACCTGGTCCCGGCCGTGAATGACGCCTCCCTCCCAGCCGTTGGGCCACGACACGTCCGGCGTCATGGCGGCCAGCAGCGTGGGGATGTCGCGCCGGTTGAAGGCCGCGTAGAGGTTCGTGAGCAGGGCCTGGGGAGTGAGGCGTCTCGGCGAATCCATCGAGTCAGCATGGCCCGTGGGCACGACCGCATGAAGTCCTCTTTGCGCTCAGCAGAACGCGCGATCCTCGCCGGAGGCGGACGGTAGGGAGCCGGATCGTCCGAGCGCGCCCGGCAGCTCGACGGATGGAAGCGGGTCGGTGACTGCGCCGACACGGGTGAGCGGCGGGTGCAGTGTTCCTGGTCGGATGACGGCGATCAGGTCAGGGCGAGGTGCGCCCCGGTCACGGTCGTCGCCGGTACGTCTCGGTCGGCGCGGTCGCCTCGGCGGCCTGCCGGCGCAGCGTCTCGATCCACGGGTACGACCCCGGGCTGTCGAGCAGGTGGTCCCAGATCACGCCGAGGGCGAAGGCGTCCCGGCCCCGTACCCCCTCGTGCCGCAGCGTGAAGCCGTCCGGGCCGGAGGTCAGCCGGACCGTACTCGGCTCGTCGTCCGGCAGGGTGACGAGCGGATCAGGGAACACCGGCTCGTCGGCTGTGGTCCACGTCCATCGCAGAGTCTCGTCGTCGGCCCGGTCCAGCCGGATCGCCAGGTCACCGGCCGGTAGCACCACCGCCGGGATCTCGACCGGCGTGGGCCGGTGACGGACCACCGTCACCCGGTCCAGGTCGGCGTCGTCATCGTCATCGTCATCGTCCGGCTCGTACGGCGGCGGCAGCATCGCCGCCCGGCCGGACGGACGCGGCACCAGGGACAGCAGGGCCCACTCGGCGGCCGTCGCCGGCTTCTGCTCCCAAACGCGACCACCCGGGCCGGCCAGCACGGTGCGCGGGCGCGACTCCTCGGTCACCGCCCAGATGTGCAGCTCGTGCCGCTCGGGCGGGTCGTCGTCGGTGCGTACCGTCTCGTGCAACCGGTCGCGGGCGTGCACTCGCACACGGATCAGCCCGCGCGGGACGGCGACGTCGGTGAGCGCGTTCGGAGGCCCGCCCATCAGGCCGACGAGCGACAGCAGGCCACTGGGACTCCAGATGGTCGCCTCACTGATGGCGTCCCACCCGCCCTCGACCTCCGCCGGCGGGCCGGGCAGGACCCGCACACGTGCCTCGATCCGGCCCGTGTGGGTGCCGCAGAAACCGGTGAACTGGTACGGCCCGCCGAGGTGCAGAAGACTGTCACCGACCGTGTAGATCGGCATGCCGGTTTCCCCCGGCACTGTCGACACGTCGTACTGGCAGTAGCTGACGGCGATCCGCGTCCAGTCGGACACCGGGCCCTCACCGCGCTGCTCGCCACCGCCCGCATCGGCCATCGCCGGATCGTAGCGCCGTCCTGACCGCACGGCGGGGGCGCCCGGACGGCGGTCCCCACCCCGTCGCGGACGATGGCCGGGCCCCGGCGGGGCGTCGGCCGTGACGGCGCAGCGTCCGCGATGCTGTGGGCGTGAGGTACGTGTCCAGAGTGCCGCGACCGCCGCTGGACGGGCTGATCGACGGCCTCTACTACCTGGCGGGTACGCCCCCGTACCCCCGGCTGACGCTGCCGCCGATGCCCGCGGCGCTGCTCATCGTCAACCTCGGGGCGCCGTTCCGCATCCGCGGCGGCACCGACATCGAGACCACCGAGTACGCCGACGGTTGCGTGATCACCACTCCCACCCGCGCGTTCGAGTTCGGCTACCCACGCCCGACCCGCTCCGTCGGCGTACACGTCAAGCCGTGGGGTCTGGCGCCCTTCCTGCCGATGCCCGCGGCCGAGCTGCGCGACCGGCCGGTGACGCTGGAGCAGGTCTGGGGCCGGCCCGCCGTGGCTGAGCTGCGCGACCGGCTGGCCACGGCGGACGGGCCGCACGAGATGCTGACGCTGCTGGAGGAGGAGCTGACGCGACGGCTGTCCGAGACCACCGGCCTGGGCCTCGTCCGGCATGCGAGCGGCGTCATCGCGGCGACCAGCGGTGCGGTGCCGATCGGCTACCTGAGAACGGCGGCCGGTGTCAGCAGCACCCACCTGGCGCAGCGGTTCAAGGCACTCGTCGGCGTCACACCGAAGCGGCTGGCCCGCACCTACCGCTTCGCCGCCGCCGTGTTCGCGATCGACCCCGCCCGGCCCGTCGACTGGGGCGAGCTGGCAAGCGGCGCGGGCTACTTCGACCAGGCCCACTTCGGCCACGAGTTCCGCGCGTTCACCGGGCTCACACCGACCCGGTACATCGAGGTGCGGCGGCGGTTCCTGCGCGAACACCCCGGCCACGCGATCGACGGCTGGTCGCTGCCGGCCGATTGATTTCCTACAAGAACCGCGGCTCACGGCCCGCTAGCGTGGGGGCACCCGAGACAGAGGAGAGCCGGCGTGGGCACTGTGGTCCTGTACAGCTCGGTGTCGGTGGACGGCTTCGTCGCGGACGACAACGACCAGCCCGGCCCGCTGTTCGACTGGTTGACAAGCGGTGACGTCCCGCTGGACGCCAGCGGCGCGTTGACGGTGTCGCAGACGTCCCACGACTACGTCCGGCCGTACTGGGACCGGATCGGGGTGACTGTCGTCGGCCGGCACGTCTTCGACCTGACCGACGGCTGGGACGGGACGCCACCGAGCGGGATCGACCACGTGGTCGTCGTGACCCACCGGCCCGCGCCCGACGGCTGGGACCCTGCGGCGCCGTTCCACTTCGTCGACGGCGTCGAGTCAGCCGTGGCAAGGGCGCAGGAACTCGCGGGGGACCGCATCGTCGAGGTCGCCGCCGGTGACGTCGGAGGCCAGGCGCTCGCCGCGGGCCTGGTCGACGAGGTACGCATGGACGTCGTACCCGTGGTGTTCGGCTCCGGCAAGCGCTACTTCGGGTCGGTGGACGCGCAGCACCTGCTGGAGGATCCGGACGTGGTGATTCAGGGCGATCGGGTGCTGCACCTGCGCTACCGGGTGCGCCGCTGACCGATCCGGGATGATGTCGCCGTGGACTTCCCGCCGCCGATCCCGGATCCAGCTGACGGCACCATCCGCCGCTATGTCATCGCCCCGTCGGACCGGGGAAGCGCTCGCTATCTGGACCTCCTGCACGGTCGCATCGTCCGTCCGGACGCGCACGCGAACGCTCCAGTGGTGCACGCCCTGCGCCAGGATGCTCGACGCGTCAGCGACGAGGAACTCGTCTTCCTGCTCCAACCCGGCGGCCTGCCGAACTGGCGCCCGCGGTTGGTCGCCGGCTACCTCATCGGGCTCGACAGGCGTACCCGGTTCCGGCAGACCGTCGGCGAGCTGCTCCTGGGCAGCGAGGTCTGCTTCAGCGGCCAGGGCTTCTGTTTCGCCCTCGCGGCCTTCGGTGACCACCCGGACGCGGAGATCCTGACCGCATACCTCGACCGCTACCTGCCCGCACTCGACCTCCGCTACGACCAGCACTGGGCGCTGGGTGCCCTGCGGTACGTCGATCTGCGACTCGGCACGAGCCACGCCGACCGCTACCTCGGCCCCGGCGGCCGGTGGGAACGCTGGGCCGGCGCCGTACCCCAGCCTCCGGACGCCGACACCTATCGAGCACTGATCGCTGATCTGTGCGTGCTGTGAGCGTGCGGCGGTGCCGTGACCGACGCGGTCAGAGCAGCGCGAGTTGGCCCGGCAGCGGCTCGTCGTCGAGGCGAGCGTCGAGCTGCCACAGCCGGAGCTGATCGTCCTCGTGCTGGCGGGTGAGCCATCGGCCCGGCAGGTGAGCGGGGTGGACGGAGCCGGACCCGTGGTGGCGCGGGTAACGCACCTCGGAGCGGCACCCGAGGCTGAGCGCCGACAGCAGGAGATGGCCCCCGGCGTCGTTCGGCAGGTCTGCGGTGTTCACGGCGATGAGGATCAGGTCCTCGGTGAGGAACAACGCGTGGTCCACGTATCTGGGGCTCGCGAGCCAGTGTGGCGCGCCCCGCAGATCTTCCAGGTGTCGTTCTGCGATCGCTGCGTCGGACGCGACGTCGCGGACGGACAGGAAGCCGTCGGTGGTCAGGGTCAGACAGCGGCCGCCGGCCGGGCTGAAACCGGCGAGATCTCCACCGGCGAGTGGCCGCGACACGATGTGCTCGGCGTCGAGCCTGATGAGCATGGCGTCTGACCGGTCGGGGTCGAGCAGCGTCAAGCCGGTCCAGGCATTGCGGGGCGAGTGCACGAACCAGGCGGCCTCGGGCCCGGGTAGCGGGATGCGATGGATCTCTGTGCCTCTCGCGCCGTGGAGGGCGACAAGTTCCCCGGTGCCGGCCAAACGGATCCAGAGGGTGTCGTCGCCGTCGAGGTGGAAGTCGGCGCCGGCGCTGTCGCCGAGTCGCTGCCAGGTGCTGCGCCAGCGAATCGCGCCGTCGCGGTCGAGCACGACTATCTGTTGCTCGTCGCCTGCCGCCACCAGCCGGAGGGTGGCACTGACCTTCATCTGCGGGCCGTCGAGCGGCACCGCAAGTCGCGCCACGCGACGCAGTTCCTGGTCGAACAGGTTTACCGTGACGCTGTCTCGCTCAGTGACCACCCAGCCGGGGCCCGTTGCCTGCGTGACCTGCCGAATGCCGGGCAGCCGCACCTCGTTGACCAAGCGGGGTTGCATCGCAGCAGCATAGAACCGCTGCATGCGCCCGTCAGGGTGCCGTGCGCGGACCCGCGTCGACTCGCCCGTGCCCTTACCGCGGCCGTCGGAATCGATCTGAGTCGAGGGCCGTCGACATCAGAGTCATGCGACTCCGCCCCCCTCGTCTCACCGCGGCCCGAGCCCGGTGCGCCCGTCGATCAGCTCGCGGACGACGTCCAGGTGGCCGGCGTGCCGGGCGGTCTCCTCGATGACGTGCAGAACGATCCGCCGCAGGTCGGTGGTCTGCGACGCCAGCGTCTCGTCCAGGTGCCGGCCGGCGGGTGCCGCCGTCAACGGGGCCGCGGCGATGATCCCGTCGGAGACGTCGCACTGGTCGCGGTAGAAGCCGAAGACCTGGGACGGCGATCGAGTCGTGCGCAGTGGTGTGTTCTCGTCCGGCCAGGGCAACGGCTCCACCGAACCACGAAAGACCTCCTGGAACCAGTGGCGCTCCGCATGCCCGAGATGCTCCACCAGCCCGAGCGGCGACCAGCCGGAGGGCAGGACCGGCTTGCGCAGCGAGGCCAGGTCCAGATCGGCCAGGATGGCTCGGACACTGGCACGCTGATACTCGAGGAACTCACACAGCGCGGCCTTCTCCATATCGACCTTTGTCACGCCGGCAGGCTAGCGGCCGGCACCGACAGTTTCGCGGCCCCTTGCAGATGGCGGACAAGGCGCGTACCGATGTTCTCCGAGGAGGCGCACCGTCAGGTCGTCCGTCCATTGCACCCCACGAGGACCCCCGCTCCGATCTTGATCCACAAGCGAGATGCTTCTCGACGTCCGGCCGTACGCGGTTGACACGTCCAGGTCGGGAGGGGCAAGGTTGTGGTCGGCCACGCGCACCGCGTGGGCACTCTGCATGAGGGAATGACGCCTGTGATCCGGGTAGGCCGAGCGGCCGCCTGAGTGTCGGCCACGCGACGGATGACCGCCGCGTGCCTGCGACACGGCGGGGCGGCCCGACGTTTCTTCCGCCCGTCGCAGCTTCTCTCATGCATCGAGGTTCCCCGTTGAGCATGGATGCCCGCATCCAACAATCAGTCGTCGTCAACCTGTCGCGCCGGCCCGCGCCGGTCGAGGTGGGGCCGTTCGTGATCGGGCTGGACCCGACAACGGCCAGCCCGTACGTCAACTACGCGACGCCGCGTCCCGGCGCCGCCGTCACCGCGGCCGACGTCGCCGCCCTGGTCGCGGCGTTCCACGCCGCCGACCGCAAACCCCGCCTGGAGTACGTCACCAGTTGCGCCCCCGATCTGGAGGCGCTGCTGACCGCCGCCGGCTTCACCGTGGAGGCCCGGCACACCTACCTGGTCTGCGTGCCGGACACGCTGGCGTCCCCACCCGTGCCGGACCACCTTAGGCTGTGCGAACCGAGTGCCGACTCCCAGCGCGCCGCGCTGATCAGCGTGCAGAACGAGGCGTTCGGCGACGATCCGGTCGCCTCCGAGGCCGACGTGGCTCGCCTGCGGCGTCAGCAGGACGCCGGCGGCGTGGTCGTCACGGCCGTCACCGAGGACGGTGACTGCGCGGGCGGCGGCGGTGCGGCGGCGCCCGTCGGCGCGGTCAGCGAGGTGGCCGGCATCGCCGTCCGCGCGTCCTACCGCCGCCGGGGACTGGCGTCCGCGATCACCGCCGACGTCACCCGGCGGCTGTTCAACGCCGGTGCGGAGGTCGCCTGGCTGGAGGCCGGTGGCGAGGATTCGTGGCGGGTCTACGAGCGCGTCGGCTACCGGCCCGGCGGGCAACGGCTCTACACAGCGGTGAACTGAGCCCCGGCGAGGCGGCCCGGGCTGAGGTTCGACAACCGAGGCCCGGGCCGCGCGCTCCGGGTACACCTGGGCGGTGATCCTCATTCAGCGGGTCCGCGTCCGGTGGACCGCCGCCGCCCGCGGTTCGCCGGCGGCGAACGCCCGCCGCGGCCTCGTCCGGGCGATGCCGCCGCCCCGGCCGCTTCCGGACGCCGAACTGGTCGTCCACGACGTGCTCGCCGACCAGGAGGTCGGCTACCAACACCGGGAAGGGTACGCGCCGGAGGCGTCGCGCTGGCCCGCGAGGTCGGACTGTGGCTCGGGCACGACCGGGCGTCGGGCGCCTTTCGGGTACGGCGAGCCGGACCGCGACGTCGACCACCGTGTCCGGCTGTACGGGGGAGTACGCGCGCGGCGATGAGTGAGAAGCCTCCTGACCGCGCGGGGCGCCGCTAGCTGTCGAACCAGACGACGAGCCGTACGTTGTCGTCGCCGTACCGCTCGGCAAGCTCGCGCATGCGGTCGAGCAGCGCGCGTAGCTGCGGGTCGGCGCGCAGCACATCACCGTGGGTCAGGCGCTCCACCCGCCACATCCGGTCGCCCGCCCGCCATTCGGTTCCCTCCGGGTAGCTGCTGCCCCGGTGGTCCGCGTGCTCGCCGGCCACCTCGCGCCAGGCTCGTCCGTGGTGTCCGGCCTTGCCCACGAAGCGCGGCCCCTGGCTCGTCAGCTCGTACTCATGGATCCGGTCGTCCACACGGGGCGCCTGCGCGCTCCAGTCGACGGATGCCAACTGCGCCCACGTCGCCCAGGTGTGGTCGTGTTCGCCGTCCGCGAGGAGAGCGCGCAGGTCGGCGCCGGCGTCGTCCGGCACGCCACGGCCGGGCGCGACCGGCTCGAACCCGGCGTAGTTGCGCACACCGAACAGCAGCCCGAAGGCGTCGTAATGGCGAGGTAGCGCATCCAGGCCGACGTCGGCCAGCCTCCAGGGCGAACCCGGACCGTGCGGCCGGATCTCCACCCCACCGGCGATGTCGGTACCCACGTCACCCACCTTGCAGCCGAGATGGTGCCCGCCACCGGTCCATTCGGAACGACGGCGCGGTGTCACGAACGCGGCGTCCGATCCCCGCCGGACATGCGACCCATTGTCGACCAGGCTCTCCACATGAACAACGCACTTGACGGCAAGGTAGCTCTCGTCACCGGTGGTGGCCGTGGCATCGGCGCGGCGGACGGATCGTCAACATCGGCAGCAACACGGCCGAGCGGGCGGTCTTCCCGGGCTTCTCGCTCTACGCGATGAGCAAGACCGCCCTGATCGGCCTGACCAAGGCGCTCGGGCGCGAACTCGGCGGTCGAGCGATCACGGTGAACCTGGTGAACCCCGGCGCCACGGACACCGAGCTGATCCCGGCCGACGGCCCGAACGCGGACACGATCAACGGGTTCACCGCCCTCGGCCACTTCGCGCAGCCGGTCGACGTGGCCGCCGCCGTGGCGTTCCTGGCCGGCCCGGACGGGCGTTACGTCACCGGCGCGACGGTGAACGTCGACGGCGGATTCACCATCTGACCATCGGGACGGCCCCGAAGGACGTCGACGGCCTGCCACCGGACGGCGGCGCGGCGGCTAGGCTGTGCCGGTGTGGGAGGCGGTGTGCCGGGGTGACCGTCGTGGCTGATGCGGACGATGTCCGTCGGGTGGCGCTGTCGCTGCCGCACGTGGTCGAGATCGACAGTGACGGCTTCGACTTCCGGGTCGCCGGCAAGGGGTTCGTCTGGTCGTATCCCGAGCGCACGTCCGGTAGGCCGCGGCGCATCCGCACCGACATCGCCGTGCTGTACGTGGGCGACGAGGCGGAGAAGCAGGCCCTGCTCCTCGGCGAGCCCGACCTGTTCTTCACCACCCCCGCGTATGACGGGCTACCCCTGGTCATGCTGCGGCTGGCGCACGTCGGCGTCGAGCGCCTGACGGAACTGGTCACCGACGCGTGGCGGATGCGTGCCCCCGACTTGTCGACCGGTGACCCCGACGAGGGCGCCGGCGCGTGACGCCGGCCGTTACGACGACGAACCACCGCCGGCCGCCCGCTGTCCGTCGAGGATCTGCTCCCGGAGGATGTCCGCGTGCCCGCAGTGCTGGGCGAGTTCGCGCAGGACGTGGAGGTACACCCAGCGCAGCGGAAGCGGGCCCCGCCGGTGCCCGGTGAGGACGTCGTCCAGGCCCCGCGTGGAGGTCGCCCGGCGTGACGCGTCGCGGGCGTCGCGGTATGCCCGCCGGACGCCGGCGATCGTGTCGCCGTCGTCGAGGAGGAACGAGTCCTCCGACCGCTCCGGGATGCCGATCTCGGCTCGCGACCGGCCCGTGACGGCCTCGTCGAACCAGACCTTCTCGACGAAGGCCGCGTGCTTCACCAGACCCAGCAGCGTGGTCCGGGAGGACACCAGCGATCGGCGCGCCTGTTCCTCGGTCAGTCCGTCCAGGCAGCGGTCGAGCGCGTCGCGCTGCTCGTCGAGGAACGCCTCGAACTGGGCCTGCGCCGGCTGTGCGACGACCTCGGCGGAGAAGGTGGGCGGGAAGGACGGCATGGACGAAGCATCCCAGATCGACGCCCGCCGTCCGGCGGACAACCGCCGGACCGGTGTCGCGGGTGCCCACGTGCGGCCGGATGAGCGCGGGTGTCTCAGGCGGGTCGCTGACGTGCCGCGACGATCTCGGCATGGTGGGCGACCGCCCAGTCGGCCAGCGCGGAGAGCGGCTCCAGCAGGCTGACCCCGAGTGGCGTCAGCCGGTACTCGACGCTCGGCGGCACCGTCGGAAACACCTCACGTTCGACCAGGCCGTCGCTTTCCAGCGCGCGCAGTGTCCGGGTGAGCATGCGTGGGCTGATGCCCTCCACGGCGCGGTGCAACTCGTTGAACCGGTGCGGATGCCGGCCGAGCAGGGTGATCAGCAACAGCGTCCACTTGTCGCTCACCCGCCGCAGCAGGTCGGTGACCGGGCAGCGATCGTAATCGCCGGCCGGAACCGGCATCGGCAGTCGATGATCGCGCAGCGAGGCACTCACATCAATGTTACCTGTGGACATGAAAGTGCCTTCTTTCGCCTCCGCCGGCCTGCTGCCCAGGATGAGGCAGGCCGATGAGCAAACGATAGAGGGGGCGACGTGGGCGTCGTGGTGGTCAGTGGCGGGACGAACGGGATGGGGCGTGCGTTCGCCCTGGGGCGGGCCGAACGTGGCGACCGCGTCCTGGTGCTCGGCCGCAGCCGTGAACGTGGCGGAGCGATGGCCGGCGGCCTGATCGCCTTCCTTCCCGTCGATCTGTCCAGCACGGCCGAGACGCGGCAGGTCATCGAGCACATCCTCGGCGAGTACCAGGTCGTGGACGCGTTGGCGTTGTTCGCCAATGCTGTGGCGCCCCGTCGCATCGAGACGGTGGAGGGACTGGAGCGCACGTTCGCGCTCTACTACGTCAGTCGCTACCTGCTCAGTTTCGGTCTGCGTCCGGCCCTGGACCGGGCGACCGCGCCGGTGATCGTGAACGTCGCCGGTGTCGGCGTCACGAAAGGCGCGGTGCGCTGGACGGATCCACAGATGACGGCGGGCTACTCGGCCGTCGCCGCGCAGTTGCAGGCCGGGCGGGCCAACGATCTGCTCGGCGTGGGCTTCGCCCAGCGGTCCGGCAGCCGGGCCCGATACGTGCTCTACCATCCCGGGTTCACCAGGAGCGGTGACCGTAGCGCGCTCCCGTTCGTGGTACGGGGGCTGCTCGCGGTGGCGGCGGCGGTCGCCGCCCGGTCCGTCGCGGACGCGGTGGCGCCGATTCACCAGTTCCTGGACGCGCCGCCGACCGCGCCGGTGACCGCCGTCGACCGGGGGAAGCGACTTCCGCCCGGTTTCCCGACCCTCGACCCCCATGACGCCGAGCGGTTGATGGACCTCACGGAGAGGCTGCTGCGGTGAGGTGCCGCGCCGACGCTACGGCCGGAAGTAGTCGGACATCATGCCGCTGACCCACTCCGGCTGCCTGACGTCGGCGGGGACGAACTCCTTCAGCACCGGCTTCAGGTCGATCACGGGCGTGCCCGACACCGCGTCGAGCCCCACCACCGTCAGTTCCCGGCCGTCGACGGACTCGATCCGGCAGCACGTCACGCCGATCCGGTTCGGCCGGCGCGGCCCACGACCGGCGAACACGCCCATCGGCGGCAGGTCGGCCCGGCCCCGGTAGGGGCGGGGCTCGCGGTGGTCGCCGCCGTCCGGGAAACCGTCGAAGACGAACAGCACCTCCACATGGGAGAACCCGTCCAGGCCCTGTAGACACGCCTCGCCGAAGCGCTCGTCGACGACGACGGTGCTGCGGACCGCACCCCAGTTGTCGCTGTGCTGGATGTCCGTCCGGTCGTTGCGGACCGTACCGATGGGGGTGATCTCGAAACTGGGCATGCCCGGAGAGTAGTTCCGCGTGGCTCGCCTCGGGGCCCACGAGCCGGACCGCCGCCGCTAGGCTCGTGATCATGGACATTCTCCGATACGCCGCGTTCACCGCCGACCCCGCCGGTGGCAACCCGGCCGGTGTCGTGCTGGACGCCACCGGAGCGGGCGACGCGGAGATGCAGCAGGTGGCGGCCGAGGTCGGCTACTCCGAGACGGCGTTCCTCGTGCCCGCCGGCGGGGGCGGGCGGTTCACCGTCCGCTACTTCAGCCCCAAGGCGGAGGTGCCGTTCTGCGGACACGCCACGATCGCGTCGGCGGTCGCGTACGCGCAGCGGCACGGCCCCGGTGTGCTCCACCTGGACACCCGCGCCGGGCTGGTCGAGGTCGCCACGAGCGTGCAGGCCGACGGCGCCACCACCGCCACGCTGACGAGCGTCGCGCCGCGTACCGTACCCCTTGCCGCGGACGACCTGGCGGCGCTGCTCGCCGCGTTGCGCTGGTCGCCGGACGATCTCGACGCGACGCTGCCGCCGCGTGTCGCGTACGCCGGGGCCTGGCATCCGATCGTGGCCGGCGCGACCCGGCAGCGCCTGGCGGACCTGGACTACGACATGGCGGCGTTGAGCGCGCTGATGGCCGAACGGGACTGGACGACGATCGACCTCGTGCACCGCGAGTCCCCGCTGGTGTTCCACGCGCGCAACCCGTTCCCGCCCGGCGGCGTGGTCGAGGACGCCGCGACCGGCGCGGCGGCGGCCGCGTTCGGCGGTTACCTGCGCGAGCTGGGCCTGGTGCGGCCGCCCGCGACGGTGACCGTGCGGCAGGGCGAGGACATGGGCCGCCCGAGCCTGCTCACCGTCGGCATCCCCGCCGGGGACGGCGCCGGGATCGCGGTGACCGGCACCGCCGTGCCCATCCCGGAGGACGCCGGATGAGGCCGGACCACGACGACGGCTTCGCCGAGCAGCTTCGGCAGGGGGCACACAGCGTCGCATCCGGGGCGGCTCGTTCGTAGTACGGGTGAGAGGCGGCCGCACCGGGCCGCACGGACAAGGGAGTCATGGCATGCCGCGGTACCTGATCTCGTTCAACGACGGCGCGATGGACCACATCCCCGCCGAGGAGATCCCCCAGGTGGGCAAGGAGGCGCACGCCGTCGTCCAGGAGGCCGTGAACGCCGGTGTGTTCGTGTACGGCACCGGGCTCGAACGCCAGCAGGCGACCATCGTGGGTACGGACGGTGCGGTCACCGACGGACCGTTTCCCGAGACCAAGGAGGTCATCGGTGGGTTCGTGATCGTGGACGTGGCCTCCCATGAGGACGCGCTGAAGTGGGCCGCCAAGATCGCCGCATCGTGCCGCTGCGCGCAGGAGGTCCGCGAGATCATGCCCGACCCCGAGACGGAGGCGATTCTCCGCGCGGCCGGTGAGTGACAGGTCCGAAGCCGACGCGATGACGGGATGGGCGTGGCACCCGGACGGAGGCCACGCCCACCATGATCGATAGCCTCGTGCGGTGAAACGTGAACTCGCCGCACTCTCCCTGCTGTTCGTCGTCTCCGCGTGCGCGCCCGCGGACCCCGCGCCGTCGACGTCCGCCACCCCGTCGTCGTCCGCCGCGGCGTCCTCGGCCGCTCCTCAGGCCGGCTCGACCGCGCCCGCGGACAAGGTCGCGGCCGGTGCGTGCAACATGGTGGCCCGGGTGGTCGAGCAGCAGGACGTCCGTTTCACCTCGAACTCGCCGATCGCCATGCGTGCCCGCAAGGCGGCCGACCCGGGCGTCCGGGACGCCGGCGAGCGACTGGCGGTGGCGGCGAAGGAATCCGGGGACATGTTCGTCCGTAACGACCCGAACGCGGACACCGGCCCGGTCGACGCGCGCATGGCCGAGGCGCAGCGCGGGCTCCTCACCGCGTGCACGGAGCTGTTCGGCCCGCAGCCGTGGCCGTTCGCCCCGTCGCCGACACCGTCCTCCTGAGCGGGGCGGCGCGCGGCGCTCCTGTGGTGGTCCAGCCTCACGCCTGGCCGGCGGCCTGAGCGATGGCGAGCGTGTGCTGGTACTCGCGCCAGTGGGCCAGCTTGCCGTCCCGGGTCCGCAACACCCCGATGAAAGGCGCGGATCCGGTCGCCCCGGTCACCGTGTGCGTGCCGACGAGTTCGTACTCGACCACGATCACCTCGGGATCCGCCGTCTCGTGTACGACCACGCCGCGGCAGTCGTCGAACCGCACCGGGAACACCGCCCGGCCCGCCCGCGTGTAGTCGAGAACGGGTTGCTTCCCCTCGGTGCGCGTCGGCTGGCCGGGCGCGGCGAAGGGCGTCTCGACCACCACGTCGTCGGCCAGCGAATCCGCGTCGAAGGCGGGCAGACCGGCCAGCCATCGGGCGCGCATGCTCTCGAAGATCTCCTGTGGTGTCATGCCGCCCTCCGAGATAATGAGTCGTCACTCGACTTGTGTCCGTGAGAATAATGAGTGGAGGCTCATTTTGGTAGAGGGTCCGCCGCTGCGCGCCGACGCGCAACGCAACAGGGCACGCATCCTGGACGCCGCCGAGGCGGTCTTCGCAGAGTTCGGCACCCGTACCTCCACCGAGCAGGTGGCCCGCAGGGCGGGCGTTGCCATCGGCACGGTCTTCCGTCATTTCCCCACGAAGGAGGACCTGCTCGTCGCGCTCATGAAGCGACTGCTCGCACAGCTCGCCGACGAGGCGGGACGACACGACCTCTTCGGGTTCTTCAGATACACCGTGGCGCAGGCCGCCGCGAAGAAGACCGCAGTCGAACTACTCGCCGGATCCGGGGTGGACATCCGGCTTCCGGACGCGGTGGGTCACCTGGAGGAGGCGGTGGGCAGGCTGCTGGAACAGGCCCAGGCCGCCGGAACCGTCGCCGACTCGGTACGGCTACCCGAGGTGATGGCGCTGCTCACCGGCATGTGCCAGGGCGCACTGCACGGGGGCTGGGACGAGCATCTGCAAGCCCGGACGCTGACTGTCGTCTTCGCCGGCTTCGAGCGCGGCTGACGGTCCGGCGCGGATCACGCCGCGATAAACCGGTTGGCCGGCCCCGGCGGGCGCTGCTACCTTGCCGGTGGCCGTGCCGGAGAACGAGGGAGGTGGTACCCGTGACCGCAGTAACGACATGGGTGCTCCCCTCGGGGGTCACGGCCGGGCGATAGGTCGTCCGGGAGCGCCGACGCACTCCCGAGAGGCACGACCATGCGCTTCACCTCCGAACAACGCCTCGCCGACGAGGTCCGCGAACGCGAGTTCACCCTCGGCGGGATCCCCGGCCTCCTGTGGACGCCCGCGTCCGCGTCCGCCCCGGTCCCGCTGATCCTGCTCGGCCACCCCGGCGGACTGCGCCGGATGTATCCCCGCCTGCTGGCCCGGGCGGAGGGCTGCGTCGCGCAGGGCTTCGCGGCCGCCACCCTCGAACTTCCCGGCAGCGGCGACCGGCCCGCGTCCGCCGCCGCCGAGCAGGCCCGCGCCGACCTGCGCCGGGCACTGGCAGCCGGTGAGCCGGTCGCCGACGAGGTGGTCGACCGGCTCGTCCTGCCGCTGGTGGAGGAGGCGGTCCCGGAGTGCCGGGCCGCGCTGGACGCCCTGCTCGCACTGCCCGAGATCGGCGGCCCGGTCGGCTACGCCGGCGGCGTGATCTCGATCGGCGTACGGCTGGCGCTTGTCGAACCCCGCATCGTGGCGGCGCTCCTGTTCGCCGGGAGCTTCGTGCCGCGCACCATCGTCGAGGAGGCCCGGCGGGTCACCATCCCGCTGCACGTCCTGCTCCAGTGGGACGACGAGGGCAACGACCGGCAGATGGCACTGGACCTGTTCGACGCCTTCGGCTCGGCGGAGAAGACGCTGCACGCCAACATGGGCGGTCACACCGGCGTGCCGTGGTTCGAGGGGGAGCCCGCGAACCGGTTCTTCGCCCGGCACCTGAGGTAGGGCAGGGACGCCGGATGTTCGCCTACCAGCTCGCGGTCCAGCTGTACCAGGGACCACCGAGATGCGTGAAGCGCGGGGCTTCGAAGTCCTCGTTCGCGAGGTCCTCGGTGGGGCCCTGCGGCAGGTAGGCGAACCCGGCGTCGTCGAGCATGTACCCGTTGCTCTCGTAGAGCACCACTCCGCCGGGCACGGTGTAGGCCGAGGTGATGCGGTAGGTGCCGATCCGGTGCGGCACCGGCACCTTCGACCACTCGGCGTCCTGCGGGCCGGCTGCGGGCAGCGTGGCGACCACCCGCTCGAACGCGCCACGGCTCACCGCCCAGCGGGCCTGGAACGGCGCTCCGGCCACGACCAGCGCCCCCGTCAGCACGACGATCACCGGGGCGACCAGGAACCGCCAGGACCAGCGGCGGCGCTCCACCACGAAGAAGCCCACCAGGATGGCCCAGCCCAGACCGGTCACGGCGAGCAGGAGCACCACGCCGAGCATCACGACGAAGACGAAGCCGGGGACACTGACGGCCCAGAGCAGACACGCCGCGGTGATCGCCACCCCGAGGTGCAGGGTCCGCCAGGCGTTCCTCGTCCAGCGGTCGGCCGGCCGGCCGCCGCGCGCGCCGGTCATGCGGATCCGTCCACCGGCGACGCCCAGGTGGGGCGCCTGATCAGGCAGAACGGGTGACCGGCCGGGTCCGCGTACACGTGGTCGCCCGGCAACCGCCGTGCGCCCAGCGCGAGCACCGCCTCGCCCGCCGCGTCCTGGTCGTCGACCATCACGTCGAGGTGCATCTGCTGCGGCACCGCCGGATCCGGCCATGTCGGCGGCGTCAGGCCGGGGGCGCGCTGGAACGCCAGCCCGGACGTCGCCGTACTCGCCGATACCACGGTGAAGTCGTCGTCCGCGTACGTGATCGGGTCACCGAGGACCGCGCTCCAGAACCGTGCCTCGGCCATCGGGTCCGGGCAGTCGACGATCAGGTGGTGGAGCCGCCCGAATGGCACAGCGGTCACCCCGTCAGCTCAGCCGCAGGTCGTGCTCGGCGAGGGCGGCCTCGATGACGCCAAGCGCCTTCGGCCCCATGCCGTGCAGCCGGGCCAGCTCCGCGCGCGGCACCCCGGCGAGCCGGCGCAGCGTGGTGTAGCCGGCGGCGGTCAGCGCCCGCGTGGCCGGTGCGCCGATCTTCGGCAGGCGATCCAGGGGCGAGGTCATCGCCAGATGCTAGACCGCCACGGGTACGGCTCGCCTGCCGTAACCCGGCGTCAGGGACGGAATGGGGGAAAGACCCGACGGGCATATCGGGGCGTTTCCGTATGGGACTCGGGTGGGACGCCGCTGAAGAATCGACGAGCATCCAGATACCGGGAGGTGCCGTGTACCGACGTACCATGGCCGTCGCTCTGTCCGTGCTCACCGTCCTGGCAGGACTGCCCGGCGCGGCGCGCGCCGGGCTCCCACCGCCGCGCCTCGCCTGGGGCGAGTGCGCCGACGACCTGCCGGACGTCCCGCCGGATCCGCGCGTGCGGTGCGCCCGGCTCAGACTGCCGGTGGACTGGGCCCGGCCGAACGGCCCGACGTTCGACCTCGCCGTGGCACGCCGGTCCGCGCGCCTGCCGGAGCAGCGGGTGGGCACGCTGGTGTTCGGGCCGGGCGGCCCCGGCGACTCGGGGGTGGAACGCATCCGCAGGGGCGACCGGTTCAGCGACGAGTTGCTGGACCGGTTCGACCTGGTCAGCTTCGACCCGCGCACCGTGGCCCGTACCGCCGCGCCCGTCTGCACGCCGGATCCGGCGCTGCGCAGGCCGCCCGTCCCGCTTGCCGGTCAGGCGGACTTCGACGCCGCGGTGGCCTACAACCAGGCCTTGTGGAGCAGGTGCCGCCCGACCAGCCCGGTGTTCGACCACGCCGACACGCTCAGCACCGTCCGTGACCTCGAGGCGTTGCGGCGTGCGCTGGGGGAGCGGCGGCTGTCCTTCCACGGCAGCTCGTACGGCACCCTGCTGGGCCAGCAGTACGCCGAGCGGTACCCCGGCCACGTGCGGGCCGTCGTGCTGGAGGGCGTGTTCGACCACAGCCTCGACGTGCGGTCCTTCATACGGACTCAGGCCGCCGCGTTGCAGGACGCGTTCGACGAGTTCGTCTCCTGGTGCGACAGCTCGGCGGACTGTGTGCTCCACGATCGGGACGTGCGATCGGTGTGGGCGCGGGTGCTGGCCCGCGCGGACCGTGGTGAGTACGCCCCCCGCACCGCCTTCGACGTCACCGCCGTGGCACTCGGCATGCTCGCCGGCCCGCGCTGGGCGCAACTCGCCGCGATCGTGCGGGACATGGACGCCGGTACGCCGCCACCGGCCGTGAATCTCTCGATCTCGGTCGCGGCGTTCTGCGCGGACTGGCCCGCCGAGGTACGCGACTACGCCGAGTACGCCGGCCTGGTCCGGGAAGCCAGGGCGGCCGCCCCGGACGTCCGGTACGGCGCCGGTCTGCTGGCCGTGCAGACCTGCCTGGGCTGGCCGTCCCCGGTCCGTAATCCGCCGCACGAGCTGAACGTGCACACCCGCACGCCGCTGCTGCTGCTCAACTCCCGGCACGATCCCCGTACCGGCTACGCCTGGGCGGTGGACGTCGCCCGGCAACTCGGCCGGCACGGGCGTCTGGTCACCTACGAGGGCTGGGGCCACGGCACCTACCAGCGCAACGACTGCACGACTGCCGTGGTGGACAGGTACCTCGTCGATCTGACGGTGCCCGCCACCGGCACGCGATGCCCGGCTAGCTAGCCCGGCGCCGCTAGACCGCCGGGTCCGACGCCCCGGCGAGGGTGCGGCCCGCCGGGCGCCGGTGCGGCAGCGCCGCCAGCCCCAGCGCGACGATCAGCAGGACCGCGCCGAGCAGGAACGGCAACGACAGGGTGGGCTGGCCGAGCCACTCCCACGGCACGTGCCAGCGCGGATGCGGCTCGCTCAGGTGGTGCGTGAGCATCATCGGCGCGCCGAGCAGGGTCGGCGCGGCCCAGAACACCATCGCGACGCCGTACAGAACCTTCGCCGGGCCCTGCACCAGCGGGCGTCCTCCCTCGGTGCGGCGGCTCGCCCAGCCGAACAGCACCCAGCCGCCGAGCGTGCCCAGCACGAAGCCGAGCAGACCCGCGGGATACGCGGCGCCGGGGGTGGCGCGGCTGAGGGTGAGGTTCATCGAACCCTCGGCGTTGAGCTCCGCGGCGAGGATGTGGTCGCCGCGTCCGGCGTACACGGTGATGTCGGAGGGGATGGACGCCGGGTCGCACTGCGGACTGCCGGGGACGCAGCCGTACGCGTCGGTTCTGACGGGCTCGCTCCGCTCCCACCCGGCGGCGTCCAGGCGTTGCCGCAGGTCGGTGAGGCCGCCGGCCGGCGTCTGGTCGAACGACGCGGTCAGCTCGGCCAGTGCGTACTCGCCGCCGTCACCGAGGAGCAGCTCGGACAGGAGGTCCTCGTTCAGCGGGTGGCCGTAGATGAGGAACACGGCGGGCGGGTCGTCCCGGTCGATGTGGCTGACCTGCCGGTCCGGGTAGAGCTGCCCGACCACGGCGGCGAGGTCCCGGTGGTCGAGCGGGCGGGAGCCGAGCCACGCGAGCCAGGTGCAGAACGACGCGGCGAACAAACCGCAGACCACCGCGAAGACCGCCGCCCAGGCCACCACGGTACGGCTCGCCGGCCGCCCCAGCCGGGCACGCAGACCATGACGTACGAGATTCGCCGCGACCCGGGTACGCCGATGGGCCGGGCCGACGTCCCGTACCGTCTCCAGGATCTCGGCCCCGCGCGCCCGGCGGTAGTCGCGGGGGTAGGCCAGCAGCAGCCAGCGATGCATGGATGTCTCCCTCGGGAGCCGCGACGGTGGGGGTCAGGCGGTGCGGGGCCGTAGGGCGCGCAGCCGGGACTCGGCGGCGGACGCGAGCTGTCGCAGCCGCTCGGTCTGGCGTGCCAGCTCGGCCCGGCCGTCGGCGCGCAGCCGGTAGTAGCGGCGCAGCCGGCCGTCGACGACCTCTTCGTGACTGAGTTCGGCGAGGCCCTGCGCGACGAGGCGGTCCAGGGCGGCGTAGAGGGTGCCCGGCAGCAGGTTGACGCGACCGCCGGACAGGCCGGTGACCTCCTGGATGATCCCGTAGCCGTGGCGCGGCTCGTCGGCCAGCGCGGTCAGGATCAGGAAGGTCGCCTCGCGCATCTCACTCACCGAGGCAACATATACAGCCGATCAATGCATGGTCAACGGTCGCCGAGAAGGTGCCGCTCGGCCATGAAGGCGCGCAACGTCCCGGCGTCCTCGGCGGACATCAGCCACCGGGGGATCACCGTGGCCGGCATGCGTCCCACGTACACGATCCAGAAATCAGGGGTCTCGGTGACCCGCGTGACGCCGTCCCAGGCGATGCCGCCGGACTCCGAACCGCTGCGCATCATGATGTTGCGGTCGTCGATGTCGTAGCCGCCCTCGACGGCGTACCCGCCGGAGCGGCGCCGGGCCCGCCACCGCACCCACGGCGCGTACAGCATCGACAGCACGCCGGCCACGATCAACGCGGTCCACAGCGACGCGAACCGCGCCGACGCCTGGGAGGCGATCCAGCCGATCACCCCGATCGCGGCGAGGGCCGCGCCGATGTAGCCGAACCGGCGCAGCCGGGCGGCGGCGAGCGCGGCGGCCACGCGGGCCGGATAGGCGGGATCGGCCGGTACGGCGAAACGGATCTGCACGCCCGAACGATAGTGCCCCGCCCGCCTGTCCCGGGTCGGACCCGCACCGCCCGCCGCTCAGATCCGGCGCAGCACGAACGTCACGAAGCCCAGCATGTTCCGGTACCCCCGCAGCCACTGGTCACGGTGCTCGCGGGCGGCCGTCAGCGCCCCGGCGGCGTCCGGGTGACCGGGGTTGTCCAGCGCCCACTCGGTGAGCGAGCCGGTCCACGACCACTCGTAGTCGTCCCACTCGGCGGTGTCGCTGACGTGCGCGTACACCGGGGCCCAGCCCGCCTGCTCGGCGGCGTCGACCAGACCGGCGAGGTCGGCGTGGTCGTCCGGTTTCGCCCCCAGCGCCGCCAGCGCCCCCGGCGACGGCGGCACCTGCCAGAACCCCTCGCCGACCATCAGGATGCCGTCGGGCTTCACGTGCCGGCCGGCCAGCCTCAGCGTCTCGCCGAAGCCGCCGAGTGCGTGCGTCGACCCGACGCACAGCACCAGGTCGTAGTCGCCGTCCGGCACGTACGCTCGGGCGTCGCGCTCGTGCAGGGTGAGCCGGTCGGCGAGGCCGCGTTCGGCGGCGGCGTCCGCTGCGCGTTCGAGCGCGTACGGGCTGAGGTCCACGCCGTCGGCGTGCCCGTCCGGGTAGTGCGCGAGAGCCTGCAACGCCCAGGCGGCCTCACCGCAGCCGAGATCGAGGATCCGGGCCTCCGGCCGCCGGCCCGCTCGGCGCAGCAGCCGGTTGAGGCTGAGGCCGGAGATCGGGGCCGCGATCGGGTGGTGCGAGTGCGCGATGCTGCTCAGGCGTTGACGGTCCATCGCCGCAGTCAACACGAGGACGGCGGGCCCGCGCACGCGGGTGGCCGCGCCGGTCAGTGCCGGCAGACGATCGTGGCGTCATCGGTGGCGACGCCCCCGCGTGCCTCGGCCTCGCGGACCCGGCGGATGACGTCCGCCGGGCCGTCGGTCTCCAGCAGGCGCAGCAGCCCTGCCCAGTCGGAGTGCCCGAACGTGTCCACGAGCCGGCTCGCGCCGTTGCTGAGCAGCGCCGCAGTGCCCACCTCGCCGGCCGGGCACGTGCCGGTGACCGCCTCGGCAACCACCGCCGGGTCGTTTTTGGCGACCCAGAAACCGCCGGGGCTGTTGCGGCGGGAGCGCAGTTCCATCAGCAGCCGCCGGTACTCGTCGCCGCCCTCCGGCACGTCCCTCAGCCGCTCCTCGAAGGACCGCGCGATCACCACCTCACGCGGGTCGTGGGCGACGAGCGGCTCGCCGTCCGCACGGCCGACGACAGCCACCGCGTCGCCGAGGACCAGGTGCTCGACGCTGTCGCCGGAGAACCGCAGCATCGCCACCGCCGCGAACGGGCTGATCGGATGGGCGACGTCGCACGTGTCGCGGTGCGCGTCGGTGACCCGCTCGATGCCCTCGGCCAGCACGTCGCGCAGGCTCCGCCCCTGCGCCAGCGCGCCGAGCAACGCGCCGCCGAGCCGGGTCGCGTACCACGCGATGCCGTGATGGCAGATCTCGGCCGCGCCGGCGATGCCGCCGGCACCGTCGACCAGGACCAGGCCGGACGGTACGGCGCCCGCGAAGTCCTCATTGGTACGGCCGGGATGCCCCGCGTCGGTCGCCATCGCTACCTGCATCGGCCCATCATGCCGGGACCGGCCGGTACGCGATGCCCCGCGCGGCCTTGACCTGAAGCCTGGTCGAGGTCCTAGCGTCGTGCTCACCCCGACCACCGCCGGAGGTAGAGCACCATGACGACACCGCACCTGTCCGACGCCGAACTCGCGGGCCAGCCGGCCGCCTACTGGACCGGCGTCGCGTACGAGTCGCTCATCGCCTTCACCCGGGCCCAGCAGGCCGCGCACGGCTTCACCCAGCCCCAGTTCTGGCTCCTGCGCAACCTGTCCCCGAACGACCTCCTGCCCGGTGGCGGCGGACTGACCGTGCCCGAGCTGCGGCACGCGATGCGCTCGTACCTGCGGGCCGAGGACGACCTGGACGCCGAGGCGGAGGTGCTGCGCGAACGCGGCTGGCTGACCCGCGACGCGGACGGCCGGCTACGGATCACCGAGGCGGGGGAGGCCGCCCGGCTCCGCCTCAAGCAGCACGCGCCGGGGATCCGGGCCCGCATCCACGACGGCGTCGACGACGCCGACTACGTCACCACCCTCAAGGTGCTCCGGCGGATGATCCGGAACACCGGCGGCACCGGGTAGCGCACGGACCCGGCTCAGGGCGCCCGAAGCGTCCGGATCGCCAGGCGGGCTCCCTGGTGGAGCAGCACGCCGGCACCGGTGTTCGCGACGGCCAGCCCGGCCGCGCCGAGCAGCCCGGCTCCGACGTCCATCACGCCGGACGCGACCAGCAGGACCGGCCAGCCCAGCGCGGCGGCGACGAGCGACGACCGCCACCAGCGCCCGAGGAGAAGCCCGAACAGGATCAGCGCCGGGATCATCGCGGGCGACCTCCTGCCGTCGGCTCGTTCGAGCCTACGCCCGGCTCACCCCGCCGGTCGCCGGGCGCGGGGTCGTCGCGGCTGCCGGAATCGGCCGTACGGGCGCGGCACGTCACGGAGCGGTCGGTGGCTTCGCCTTCTGCGGGTGGAACGTCTCGTGGCGGGCCAGCATGGCGACGAACTCGCCGATCTTGCGCGTCCGGGTCTCCGCGCGTTTGACCGCGTTGAGCCGGTGGATGAGCGCGAACCGGTTGGCGCTGGTCAGGACATCGAACATGGCCTGGGCGGCGGGCTCGGCCGCGATGGCGGCGAGCAGGTCGGCCGGCACCTCGGCCTCCGACGGCGGCGCGTAGGCCGCCGCCCACCGGCCGTCCGCCTTCGCGGCCTCCACCGCGGCCCGGCCCGCCGGCGTCATCCGCCCCTGTTCCTCCAGCCGGGCCACGTGCCCGACGTTGCGCTGCGACCACGAACTACGGGCCCGGCGCGGGGTGAACCGGATCCAGGAGCTCTCGTGGTCGCGCTTGCGGGCCTGCCCGTCGATCCAGCCGAAGCACAACGCCTCGTCGACCGCCTGCTGCCAGGTCAGCGTGGTGACGGTGCCGCCCTTGCGGGTCAGGGCGAGCCAGACGCCGGGAGACGTGTCGTGATGGGCGGACAACCACGCGCGCAGCGCGTCCGCGTCGGGCACGATCAGCTCGTCCAGCTCAGCGGTTCCCATGACAAGCAGGCTATGCCGGGGGTACGACGCTACTGCCGGACGCCCGGCTCAGCCGCCCGCTGATCCCCGTCGGGCGACGCGTCGGCCGCCCGCCGTATCCGCCGTCCGGCCACCAGCATCGCCACGCCTGCGCCGGCGAGCCCCGCGCCCATCAGACCGCCTCCGATCCCCGTCGCCGGACGGCCCTCACGGAACGCGTACCCCACGGCCGAGGTCAGGATCGGCGTGCCGAGGGCGATCGCCGTCCACCCGGCGAGGACGTCCCCCTTGTCGGCGAAGGCGTTCGTGGTGATGAGGAACGTCAGCACGACGGCCGCGGCGAGGCTGACGAGGATCAGCGCCGCGACGATCAGCGCGGGGTCGCGCGGGAGCAGCCCGGCGGCCGCGGCGAGCACGTAGATGATCGCCGCCGCGATGAGGTTCGCGAGGACGTTCGTCATCACGTTCGCGGCGAACCTGCGCAGGCCGCCGCGCCCGGTGTCGTTGCCGCTGATGGCGTCCCCCGATCGCCGTCGATGCCTACCAGAGCGAGGTTAGGGCGACCGGTCGGCCCGGCACAACGCCTGGTGCCGACAGGTGTGGTCACGGCATCCGTGAGTCGTGCGACCTCCGGGCCGTCAGCACCTCGTCCAGGTGCCGCTCGCTCCACGACCGGGCCGCCGCGACCAGCGTCAGCAGGCTGCGGCCCAGCGGCGTCAGCGCGTACTCCACACGCGGCGGGTTCTCGTCGTAGGCGGTACGCGTGACCAGCCCGTCGCGTTCCATCGCCCGCAACGTCTCGGCCAGCACCTTCGGCGTGATCGTGCGCAGCGGCACCCGCAGCTCGGTGAACCGGCGTGGCCCGTGCTCCAGGCACAGCACCACCATCGCGGTCCACTTGTCGCCGATCTGCAACGGCACCATCCGCGACGGGCAGGCGGGGTGGAACATGTCCGGATCGAGCGGCGTCACCGCCCGAGCGTAACCCCGGTACCGTTGCGGTAACCGGCACCCCGCGGCCTAGCGTCGCGCCATGACCAGCATCGCCGTCTTCGGCGCGGGCGGCCGGGCCGGCCGCGCGATCACCGCCGAGGCCCACCGCCGCGGCCACCGCGTCACAGCCGTCGTCCGCGACCCCGCCCGCCATCCCGACCTCACCTCCGCGGTACGCGGCGACGTCACCGACCCGGAGGCGGTCGCCTCGATCGGGTACGGGCACGACGCCGTCGTCCACGCGGTCAGCCCGGCGTCCGGGCCGGAGGCGCTCGCCGCCGCCGGCCTCGATCCGGAGTTCTTCGTCCGGGCGGCCGACGCGCTGCTGCACGGCCTGACCCGCTCAGGTGTGCCGCGGCTCGTGGCGATCGGCCTGTTCGCCACGCTCAGCGACGCGCACGGCCGGCCCCTCCACGACGACCCGGCCGTCCTGCCCGCCGAGTTGCGGCCGTTCGCGCTCAGCCACGCCGCCGGCCTGGACCGGCTCCGCGCGGCGGACACCACTGTCGACTGGCTGGTGCTCACCCCGCCGGCCGCGCTCGACGTGGACGGCCCCCGCACCGGCCGGTACCGCCTCGGCGGCGAGCAGGCCCCGGCGCTCGCGCACTTGTCGTACGCCGATCTGGCGGTCGCGGTGGTCGACGAGATCGAGGCGCCGCGCCACCACCGCACCCGGCTCTCGGTCTTCGGGGACGGGAAGGTCTAGCCGCCCGCCGCGTTGTGCCGGGCGACCAGAGCCGGCAGCTCGTCCAGCGAGTCGATGCGGAACAGGCACTGCTCGGCCACGTCCGGCATGTCGAGGATGTGGCCCCACGGTCCGCGCCGGATCAGGCACGCCGTCATGCCGGCGGCCATCGCCGGGGCGGCGTCGTTGTCCGGCCGGTCACCCACGTACAGGATCGCCGAGGCGTCGCCGCCGCTCTCGCGGACCACCCGGTCGAAGAACTCCGGCGCCGGCTTCGCCACGCCCCAGGCCGCCGACGTGCCGATCACGTCCACCGCCAGGTCGAGCGCCCGCAGCGTCGCCTCGGCGTGCTCCGGCTGGTTGCCGGCCAGGCCGACGCGCAATCCCTGCTCCCGCAGGGCGGCCAGGCAGGCCCGCGCGTCCGGGTACAGGTCCTCCTCGCCGAACGACTCCGGGTCACCTGCCGCGACCCGGCGCGCGAGTTCGGCGGTGAGGTCGAAGTCCGGCCGGAACGCCCGGAACACCTCCTGGTAGTCCAGCCCACGGGCGATCACCGCGCCGAAGACCGCGGAGAACGTGTGCCGGGGCACGCCCAGCCAGTCCGCCCAGGTCGCGAACTCGCGCGTCTCGTCGAGGATCGTCCCACCCACGTCGAAGAAGACCGCCTGGATCATCAGCGGATCGTACTGTCGTTGATCAGCCAGTGGGGGCCGCCCGGGTGGCGCAGACTGCCCGCATGAATCCCGCCTTCCTCCCCGAACCGCCGCACAGCCCGGCGGCGAAAGCCGCATACGAGGACGATCTCGCCTCAGACGGCTACGTCAACAACCTCACCCGCGTCTGGTGCTGGCGGCCCGACGTGCTGATGTCCTTCCAGAACACCCGCACCGAGCTGCTGTCCGAGTCCACGCTGTCCGCGCGTGAGGTGGCGGTGCTGGTCGCCGCCACGGCCGCCGCGCGGGGCGACTCGTACTGCTCGCTGGCCTGGGGTGCGCGGCTGGCCGGGATGAGCGACGAGGAGACCGCCGCCGCGGTGCTGCGCGGCGACGAGGCGGACCTGTCGGAGCGGGAGACGGCGCTCGCGGACTGGTCCCGCCGGGTCGTGACGGACCCGAACGCCACCATCGAGGCCGACACGCGACGCCTGCGGGAGGCCGGCCTGAGCGACCGGGAGATCTTCGAGGCGACCACGCTGATCGCGTTCCGGCTGGCCTTCTCCACGGTGAACGACGCGCTCGGCGCGCGGCCGGACGCGCAACTGGCGGAGAAGGCGCCACGGCTCGTCCGGGAGGCGGTCACGTTCGGCCGCCCGGTCTGAGCGAGCAGGCCCCGGCCCCGGGCCGCGCCTCGACCGGGCGGCCTCGGGGCAGCGGGCCGCCACGCGAGCGGAGATCATCATCCGGTGACAGACACCGCCGCGTACACGTTGGCCGTTCCGCCGTTGTTCGCCGCCCTGGCCCCGGCGCACGACATCCTGATCGCCGGCGCCGGCGGCGGGTTCGACGTATACGCCGGCCTGCCGCTGGCGCTGGCGTTGTGGCAGGCCGGCAAGCGGGTGCACCTGGCCAGCCTCTCCTTCTCGGAGCTGGAACTGCTCGACCGGCAGGTGTGGGTGGACGAGCACGTCGCGGCGATCCGGCCGGACACCCTCAGCCCGGACTGGTACTTCCCGGAGGCGCACCTGGCCCGCTGGCTCGCGGGCCGGGACCTGCCGTCGACCGTGTACGCCTTCCCGCCGCTGGGCGTGCAGCCGCTGCGGGGGGCGTACCGGCACCTGGTCGACCGGCTCGACCTCGACGCGATCGTGCTCGTCGACGGCGGCACCGACATCCTGCTGCGCGGCGACGAGAGCGGCCTGGGCACCCCGGTGGAGGACATCACCAGCCTGGCCGCCGTGGCCGGGCTGGACGTACCGGTCCGGTTGGTGAGCAGCCTGGGTTTCGGCATCGACGCGCACGACGGCGTCAACCACGTCGAGGTGCTGGAGAACCTGGCCGCGCTGGACCGGGAGGGCGGCTACCTCGGCGCGCTGTCCATTCCCGGCTCCAGCCGTGAGGCCGTGCTCTACCGCGAGGCGGTCGCGCAGGCCCAGGCCGCCACCCCGCACCGGCCGAGCATCGTCCAGGGGCAGATCGCCGCCGCCACCGGCGGTGCGTTCGGAGACGTACGGTTCAGCCGGCGCACCGGCCACGGCGACCTGTTCGTCAACCCCCTCATGGCGATCTACTTCTCCGTCGACCTGCCCCGGCTCGCCGCCCGCTGCCTCTACCTCGACCGGATCGAGAACACGATCGGGCGGCGTCAGGTCATCACCCGCATCGAGGCGTTCCGCGACGAGCTGCGGGCCGCCCGGGTACCCCGGGCGTACCCGCACTGACGGCCACGGCATGTCGTACCGGTGTGGGAGGGTCCGGGCATGACGACGTTCGTGCTCATCCACGGCGGCGGGGGCAGCGCGTGGGACTGGCATCTGCTGGTTCCCGAGCTGGCCGCCCGGGGCCACGACGCGGTGGTGCCGGAGCTGCCGATCGGTGACCGGTCGGCGGGGTTCGCCGAGTTCCGCCAGGCGGTGATCGACGCCGCCGGCGACCGCGACGACCTCGTGGTGGTCGGGCACTCGTACGGCGCGTTCACCGCCCCGCTAGTCGCCGACCGGCTGCCGGTGCGCCTGCTGGTCCTGCTCACGCCGATGATCCCGCGGCCCGGCGAGAAGCCGGGGGACTGGTGGGGCGACACCGGCTACCGCGAGCCGGAAGGGCTCAGCGAGGAGCAGCAGTTCTACAACGGCGTGCCGGCCGAGATCGTCGCCGAGGCGCCCGCGCACGGCCGGGAGCAGGTGAGCGCGGAGTGGGACGAGCCGTGGCCGCTGGCCACCTGGCCGGCCGTGCCGACGACGGTGCTGATCGGCCGCGACGACCGGTTCTTCCCCGCCGACTTCCAGCGCCGGGTGGCCGCCGACCGGCTCGGCGTGGTGCCGGACGAGATCGACGGCGGTCACGCGGTGGCGCTCAGCCGCCCGGGCCCGCTCGCCGACCGGCTGACCGCCTACCTGGCGTCCTGACCGTCGGCCGCCGGGTTCAGGAGACGGCGGCGGCCGGGCGCCGGCTTCAGACGACCGCGGCGGCCGGGCGCGCGGGCTCGGGGTCGCGCGTGTGCCGGCGGGTCGGCAGCAGCAGCGGCGTGGCGAGCAGCAGCACCCCGGACACGGTGATCGCGGCGAGCGGGCCGACGACTGTGGCGAGGACGCCCCACCCGGCCATCAGCGCGGCCTGGGTGAGCCGGCCGGTGACACTCCACGCGGTCAGGACCTGCGCGGTGTGCGCCTGCGGGGTGCGGCGCAGGCGCTCGGTCGCGTAGATCGGGTTGAACACGCCCATGCACGTGATGAGCACCGACTCGACGGCGATCACGGTCAGCAGCCCGGTGGTCCCCGGATGGGTGAACGCGAGGCCGAGCGGGACGATCGACCGCAGCCAGCCGGACGCCGTCATGACCCGCTGCCGCCCGTACCGCCGCACCAGGCGCGGGCTCAGCCGTGCGCCGAGCACGCCGCCGAGCGCGGAGACCCCGAAGACCAGCCCGTACTGCCACGCCGCCACCCGGTACTCACCCAGCAGGAGCACGGCGAGCAGCGGCGCGGTCGCCATGATCAGGCCGCCGACCAGCACCGAGTTGAGGAACAGCCGCCACAGCACCGGGTCGCGGCGCACGAACCGCCAGCCGGTGCCCAGGTCGGCGACGCGTGAGGCGCCCGCCGAGTCGCGGGGCGTGGCCGTGTCGGCGGCCCGGATCCGCCGGACCGCGAGTGCCGACAGCAGGTGGCTCACCGCGTCGGCGGTGATGGTGACGACCGGGCCGAGCAGCCCGACGAGCGCACCGCCGAGCGGCGGCCCGCCCGCCGTCGCAGCCCAGCTCGTCGCTTCGAGCCGTCCGTTCGCCGCCAGCAGCCGATCACCCCGGACCAGGCTCTTCAGGTACGCCCCGGACGCGGCGGTGAACGTGATGCCGGCCGTCCCGCAGACCACCGCGACGACGAGCAACTGGCCGTACGACAACATCCCGAGCGCGTACGCGGCCGGCACGCTCGCCAGCGCCGCGAACCGGACCAGATCCGTCGCGATCATCACCGGCAGCTTCCGCCGGTAGGCCACCCACGGCCCGAGCGGAACCGCCAGCACCGCCGCCACCGCCGACCCCGCCGCCTCCAGGAGCGACACGGCGAACGCCGACGAATCAAGCACCCGCACCGCGATCAGCGGGAACGCGCCGAACGCCAGCCAGGTGCCGTACGTGCTCACCGCGTACGCCGACCACAGCCACCCGAAATCCGAACCCAGCCTCCGCACGCCCCGCCCCCGTCACCGATGCCCCGCGCATCAGACCGGCCGCTCGGGCGCCGGGGCAAACAACCGCCGCCCGGCGCGTCACAACCATCGGCTGGACCGGCCTACTGTGGGCCGGTGGACAGCGAGGCGGTGCGGTCGTTCGTGCGGGCTGCCGAACTCGGGCAGTTCCGGCACGCCGCCGACGAACTGGGCGTCACCCAGCAGGCCGTGTCGAAGCGGATCGCCGCGCTGGAGCGGGAGCTGGGGGTGCGCCTGTTCACCCGTACATCGCGAGGGGTCGAGCTGACACACGACGGCCGGGCGTTCCTCCCGCACGCCCGGGGCGTCGTCGCCGGCGCGGACCGCGCGGTCGCCGCGGTCCGGCCCGGCGCTCGGGCGCCG
>NZ_JBXUOV010000066.1:0-29753 GCF_057196585.1 Micromonospora sp. ATLC20 | reverse complement strand
CCGCCGTCCTGCTGGGCCTGCGCGCGCGCCGCCGGGCGGGAGCGGGCGACGGTGCCGGATCACCCGAGGCGGCACCGGCCGTGACGCCGTCCCCGTCCGCCGCCGCCTCGGCGGAACCCGCCCCGACACGCATCGACCCGGCCGTGCACGCGGCAGCAGTGGCCGAACAGGCCGGCACCTGGCAGGCCGACCCTGACCCGGCCGGCACGCTTCGGGCCGACCCCCGTTCGCCCGGCGCGGTTCCAACCAGCACGGACTCCGAGGACACCGTTCCGGGCGACACCGGGCCGGCCGTGACGGCGGCGGTGGCGGAGCTGAGCCGCGACCCCGCGCTGCGTCACCTGGCCGCCGACGAGGCGGGGATGGCGTACCTGGCGGAGACCCGGCCGGAGGCGCGCGAGAAGGCGCTCATCGGCCTGGTGCCGGGAATGGATGACGAGACGGTCGCCGCGCTGCCGGCGATGGTGACGGCGCTACCCGGCACCGACGAGCAGGAACAGTCGCTCACCGGTGTCCTGGTGGACGTCCGGCGTCACCTGCGCGGTGACCCGCTGGCGCTGGACCGGGCGCTGGTGCGGGCCGGGAAGGTCCGGTGGCAGTCCCAGTACGAGCTGGCCGAGCACGTGACGTCGTATGCGCAGCAGCATCCGGAGCTGGCGCGGCTCGCCACCGCCATCGCCGAGACCCGCTGGTCGAGCGGCGCCGGGGAACCGGCGCGGGGCACCTGATCAGACCGGCGCGGGCGGGCCGGTCAGAGCACCACCAGTTCCTGGGCCAGCATGTCGGTCCAGGTGCGCCGGGTGAAGTTGCAGCCGGTGTGCGCCACGAACTCCTCCAGGGTGCGTACCGGCCCGATGCCGAGCCGGTCCACCGGCGGCGTGTGCAGCATGTAGAGCACCCGGCGGCGGCTCAGCTCCTCGTAGCGGGCCCAGTCGGACTCGACGTGGTCGCTCCAGTGCCGCGGCCTGTCCTGCCGGATGTAGTAGTGCCAGGTCAGCACCTCGGTGGGGTGGAACAGGTCGTAGCCCCACGTGAAGGCGCGCAGGGCCAGGGTGATCTCCTCGCCGTGGAAGTAGATGCCCGGGTCGTAGGGGACCTCGGTGACGAACGAGCCGGGCGCGAAGAGGAACCCGGCGGCCAGGAACAGCGCCGGCTTGGGCGGTACGCCGGGCGCGGCCCCCTCGATCAGGCGCTGACCGAAGACCGGTACGCCGACGTTCGTCCAGTCGTTGACGACGATCTCGGCGGGCGCGCCCGCGCCGGTGAACTCCTGATCGGGCTCGTAGCTCGGCGGGTACGCGGTAAGGACCGGCTTCGCCGCTCCGGTCTCCCGCGCCATCCGGATCATCCGTACGTCCCAGTCCGGCGCGAACCGGGTGTGGCTGTCCACCTGCAACAGCCAGTCCTCGCCGCGGTACCGCTGGAACGTCTTGTCCCGGGCCCAGCAGGCGCCGCGGCTGTCCCGGGCGTCGTACTCCTGCACGTCCACCTGCGGCAGGTCCCGGATGGCGGAGATGTCCTCGTCGCCGAGGTGCTGCCAGCACACCGCGATGCGGACGTCCTCCGGGTGCGCGGCCTTGGCCAGGCAGTCCAGCACCGTCGGCACCAGTTCCCGGTCCCGGTACGACGCGATCGCCACGAAGATCGTCACGCGTCCGCCTCCGCCGGGACGAGGGCGTACGACTGGAACAGCAGCGCCAGCGCGCGGTGCTCGTCGGCGGGGTCGGTGGCCGGCAGCAGGTCGCCGCGCGACCGGATGTGGGCCAGCAGGTCCGGCTCGGGCGCCAGCCCGTACGCCTGGAGGTAGTAGGCGACGGACTCGGGCCAGAGCCAGCGCCCGTCGGTGCGGTAGGTCATCGGCACGACCAGGCCGCGTGCGGGCTCCACCACGTCGGGCCCTCGTGCGGTGGTGGCGAGCACCGGCGTGCCCGCGTCCAGGTACGCCGCCGCCCCTGCTAGTTCGGTTCCGGCCAGCCGCTCCCGGTCCGGCGCGAAGTGCGCGCCGTCGTCGTCCACCTCGTCGAAGACGCGGGCGATCCGCAACGGTTCGGTGTCCCGGTCGGCCCAGAGCAGCGCGCCGGACCGGCGGGCCGCGGACGCGTACGGCGGGAGCTTGTCGCCGGGGCGGTACACCTCGACCAGCGGCGCCGAGATCCCGGCCCCGGCCAGCGCCCGCATCATGGTCGCCGCCGTCGCGGCCTGCGGCCCACTGGTCTCCAGCACGTAGACCGGCGCGGGCGGGATCACCGCGGCCGCCCACTCCGGGGCGATCCGCCATCCGCGCCACAGCGCCACCGCGCCGGGCTGCTGCCGGACCGCCGCGACCGCGACCCGGTCGGTGTCGTCCATCAGGCCGTCGCGGCCGGTGAGGTCGGCCAGCGGCGGCACCCGCCCGCCGAAGACACGCGGATTCGGTACGGCGGACGCGAACGTGAACGGCATGTCGACAGGTCCGGGCGGCTCGGGGAGGGACACCGTGCCGGTGTCGGCGAGCCGGAGCCGCGCCTCGGCGAGCGTGGCGTCCGGCACCCGGCCACCGAGATGCAGCAGCGCGGTGTGCAGCTCGTCCTGCTCCGTCATTCCCGGCCTCCTCGCGTTCTCGTCGGCGGGCGCATTCGACCACGGCGGCAGCCGGGAGCGCCGGGCCGCGCGAGGGCTCGTGCCCGAGAAACACCGCGACCGGGGCCGTTCGTGCATCCGGTCAGAGCGCGCCCGCGCGTACCAGGGCGGCGAGCGCCCGGTGGACGGCGACCGCGCCGGCCGGCGTGGGTGGGTCGGCCCGGCACCGCCGCAGGTGCCGCAACAGACCCTCGTCGGCCAGCGCGCCCTCGTCGAGCAGCCGGTCGGCCACGTCGGCCGGCCAGACCCAGGCGCCGTCGGTGCGCAGGTGCGCGGTCAGGGCGGGCGCCGACCGCAGGTGGGTGACGAACGCGGCGACCTCGTCGTCGTCGACCGGCAGCCGGGCGTCCCCGTCGGCGGCCAGGCGTACCTCGCCGGGCGGCTGCGGGGCCCAGATGAGCGCGGACCGGGACCGGGCCGTCCACTGGTACGCGGGCAGCGGCAGGTCGGGCCGGTACACCTCGACCGGCGCGGCGTGCCCGGCGTCGGAGAGCGCCCGCTGTCCCCGGTCGGCGACGGCGGGCAGCTCGTCGTCGGGCGCCGTGGCCTCGACCAGGTAGACGCGCACGGCGTCGACGGTGTCGTCCGGCTCCCGGGTGATCCGCCAGCAGCGCCACACCCCGGCGGTACTGTCCGGGTCCAGCACGTCGAGCAGCGCCCGGTCGAGGCCGTCCACGGTGCCACCGGCGGTCTCGTCCACCACCGGTGGCCCGGCCGTCGCATACAGCGGCAGGTCGGCCGGCGGGAACGGGACGAACAGGGCCACCGGATCGGCGTCCACGTCCTCGTCCGCCGCCGGGCCGGGCAGCGGCGTCTGCGGGGGCAGCAGCGCGGCGAGCACCGCGATCTCCGCCGCGGACTGCGGGAACGCGCCGAGCAGCCCGGCCGCGCAGGCGCCGTGGTTGCCGCGGGCGAGCACGGTACGCAGGCCGGCGAGGTAGTCGTCCGGGATCCGGCCGGCGGCGCGCAGGCAGAGCAGGTGCAGCAGGTCCGTGCTCATCGCGTCGCCGCCGTCTCGCGCAGGAACGCGGCGGCCAGCCGGGCGGGCGCCGGGCCGCCGGGGTTGACGAGCGCGTCGCGGTCACCGGCCACGGCGGCCAGTTCCGCCAGGTCCAGCCGCCGCCACCCGGGCGCGGGCACCGGTTCCCGGTGGGGTTCGCCGGTCGCGACCACCACACACCGCTCGTCGTCGGGGGCGTGGACGACGAGCGGCCGCCCGTCGCCGTTCACTGCGAGGTGCAGGGTGGACGCGCGTAGCACCGCCCGCAGGTGCGCCGGCCGCACCGCACCGGCGGCCGCGACCATGCGCAGCAGGGCGTCGAGCGGGTCGGCGGGGGAGTCCGGGAAGTGCCGGCGGTAGTCCGGGTTGCCCCGGAAATCGCCCACCTCGCCGTCCTCGCCGACCTGCCACACCCCGAGGACCGCCTCGAACGGCGGCTCGTCGTCCTCACCTGCCGGCCACTCCGGGTCGAGCAGGAACACGAACTCGTCGTCGCTCATCCGCCCGTGTCCTCGTCCGCGTACCGGAGCGCGTGCCAGACGAGCGCGGCGGCCAGCCGTGCCGGCTCGGGGCCGTTCGGGTCGACCAGGACGTCGATGCCGTCCGGCAGCAGTTCGGCCAGCTCGACCACCTCGACCCGGCGCCACTCGGGCGCGAAGGTACGCGCGCGCTCCTCGTCCGTGGTCGCCACCGTCACGCACGGCACGTCGTCGAAGGAGCGGACGACGAGTGGACGGCCGTCGCCGTTCATCGCGAGGTCGAGCCGGGCGCCCCGCAGCGCGGACTGCACCTGCTCGATCGTGGCGTCACCGCGCATCATCCGGCGTAGCAGCACGTCGAGCGGCTCGGCGCTGTCGGTCATGGTTCCTCCAGGTGGCGGCGGCCCGCCGCGAGGGTTCACGGCGGGCCGCCCGTCCGGGCTCAGGCGAACGGGTCCGGTGCGGCCGGGACCGGCACCGCCGGCAGCCCCTCCCGCGCGGCGTACTCGTTGAGCCAGCGCTCCAGCGGCGGGCCGGACGGCGCCACCCACGGCTCGGCGCCGTTCTTCGGTACGACCAGCGGGCCCACCGCGAGCGCGTCCATGATGCTGCCGGTCTCGGTGGCCCGGACCGTGTTGAACGGGTAGACCCAGCACCACTCGTACTCGGCCGGGGCGTCCGGGGCGAGCAGCGTCAGCGGCTGCCCCGGGTTCTCCAGCCCGCGCAGCGCGGCCTGCGCCCGGTTGCGGGCGTCGTCGGCGTTCATCGGGTAGTCCTTCTCTGTCGATGGTGGTCGGACGGGTGCCCGCCCCGGCCGCCGTGACGGCCGGGACGGGCGGCGGGTCACCGCCGGGGTACCGGGGCGAGGCGCGATTCCGGCAGGGAACCGCCGGAGGTGGACACCGCGGCGTCGTACGCGAAGCGCGTCACCGACTCGCCGGTGCGCCGTTCCACCACCCGGCCGAGCAGGTCGTACGTGTAGTGCGTGACCTCGCCGGCCGCGTCGGTGCGCTCGACGAGCTGCCCGGCGGCGTCGTAGACGTACCGCTGGGTGCGGCCGTCGAAGTCGGTCTCGGACACCATCCGGCCGTTCGGGTCGTACGTGTAGCTCCACGTCGCACCGGCCGGGTCGGTGACCCGGACCAGCCGCAGCTCGGTGTCGTACGCGTACTCGGTGCGGTTGCCCTCGTCGTCGATCTCGGCCGTGACCAGGTCGAACGCGCCGTACTCGCGGATCGTCCGGCGGCCGCTGGCGTCGACCCACTCGACCAGGTTGCCCTCGCCGTCGTAGAGGAACTCCTCGACCGAGCCGTCCGGGTTCTCCCGCCAGGCCAGGTCACCCTCCAGCGTCCAGCCGAACTCGGTGAGACCGGTGTCGTCCTGGATGCTGAACAGGCGGCCGAGCGCGTCGTAGGTGTACTCGGTCTCGCCCTGACCGGTGCTCACCGCGGTGATCTGCCGGGCCGTGTTGTGCACGACGGCGGTCGGGCCGACGTGGGTGGTCGTGCCCCGCCCGTCGGCGGCCGGCTGCTCGTACCGGACCACCTCACCGGAGGCGTCCACCTCGGCGATCAGCAGGCCGTCCGGGCCGAACTGGCGGTTGCGGGTGCTGCCGTCGAAGTCGGTCCAGGACACCGCGCGACCGAGTTCGTCGTACGTGGTGACGGACCGGCTGCCGTCCGGCCGGACGACAGCGACCAGCCGCCCGAGCGCGTCGTACTCGCTGGTGGTGGTGCGGCCCAGCGGGTCGGTCGTGGACCGCAGGCGGTACGCCTCGTCCCAGACGTTGCGCGTGGTAGCGCCGAGCGCGTCGGTCTCCGCGACCACCTGGAAGCGGTCGTTGAGGTCGTAGACGCGCACCGCGCCGAGCGAGTCGGTCACCACCGTGCGGCCCGGCCGGTAGTCGAACCGGTAGCGCAGGTAGCCGCCCCTGCCGTCGGTGGCCACGCACCGGCCGGCCTCGTCGTAGGTGTACGTGTACCACTCGCCGTTGCGGTCCTCCCAGCGCACCAGCCGCCCGTCGGCGTACGTGAAGCGCTCGGGGTCGCCCGAGGAGTTCGTCACCTCGATCAGGTTGAGGTCGGCGTCGTAGCCGAACTGCGACGCCGCCATCAGGTCACCGGCCGCGTTGGGCAGGGAGACCATCGTGACCAGTCCGGCGGACGAGGTGAACGCGATGGTGGCGCCGGTGGACGACAGCAGCTGCGTCGGCGTACCCCGGCGGTCGCGCTGGATCGTCCAGCGGACGCCGCCGTCGGTGACGTCGGTGAGCAGCGACTCGGTGTCCGACGCCGCGGCGAACAGCAGGCTGCGGCCGGACGTCGGATCGGTCAGCAACCAGCCGCCGCCCACCAGCCGGCGCAGCGGCAGCGTCCGGCCGGTCTCCGGCTGCGCCACCTCGCCCTCGGCTGGCAGCGGATACGTGAGCAGCGAACCGTCGGCGGCCAGGTACCGGACCTGCTCGCCGTCGACGATGATCCGCTGGTCCAGCGTCGAGGCCCAGGCCCGGCCGAACGACCGGCCCCACCGGTAGTCGGAGCGGTACGTCCGCTCCAGCGTGAGCCCCGGCATGACCGCGTCGGTGTGGGAGAGGATCATCCGGCCGGTGGTGACGTCGATCGGGTCACCCACCGTCGGCGTCTCCGCGGTGGTCTTCGCCACCGCCTCGGGTGCCACGCCGGCGAACGTCTCCGTGGTAGGCGAGAAGTCCGCCATGTCCACGTCGGAGTCGGCGTCGCGGACGGAGGTCATGTCCACGTCGCTGTCGCCGTCGCGAACCGAGGCCATGTCCGTGTCGGAGTCGGTGTCGCGGACGGAGGCCATGTCGACGTCGCTGCCGGGTGCCGGGTCGCTGGTCCGGATGACGACGACCGAGCCGTCGGGGGAGATCGACGGGAGCGTGGCGAGCCCGGGGACCTGGGCGTCCTCGAAGGTGACCCGGCCCTGCCCGTCCTTCGACACGTTGATGACGTGCCCGACGGTCCCCGGACCACCGGGCCGCAGGCCGACGATCGCGGTGGTGCCGTTCGGCATGGCGCCGAGGGCCTCCATCAGACCGCGGATGCTGCCGACCTCGTCGACACTGCGGCCCGGGTACCGCTTCATGACCTCGCCGATCTCCATCGGCTGGGTCTGCGCCGGCACCTGGGTGACCGCGCCGGTCTGCCGGTACGCGTCGACGGCCAGGGTGAGCGGCACACAGTCGACGTTGGCGGCGACGCTGCCGGCGTCCCGGTTGTCGTTGATCCGGCGCAGGTGGTCGCGGTCGACGGCGTTGAGCGTGCCGAGGTCCGCGTCCGTGGCGGCGGTGGCACCGTGCAGGTTGGCGGCCAGCACCCGCAGCGTCGACCCGTCGGTCAACGTGTACTCGTACGACAACTGGTCCCGGAACGAGTCGAGGATCCGGGCCTGCGCGTTCGGGTCGCCCTGCGCCGCCGTCAACTGGTCGGCGAGCGGGGTACGGAACGGGTCGGTGACCGGCGCGGCGGCGCCCCGGACGTCGGTGGTGCCGGTCTGCGGGCCCTGGAAGCCGTACCGGGGATCGCCGTGGCGCCCGCGACGGCTGCTGCCGCCCCGGCGCTCCGGGCTGCGTGACCTGTCGCTACGCGGCGCGACGGTCACGATCCGGGCGTTCGACGAACTCGCCGCCGGGGCCGGCGCGCCGGTGAACTCGGTCTCGGTGTAGTACGGGGCGGTGTCGGTGATCGCGTTGGGCCGCTGGCGCGGCATGATGCTCGCCACCGGGGGCCGGCTCTCGCGGGGCACGAACTCGTCGCCGGCGTATCCCGGCGCGGCCGGGGGGAACCACGACGGGATGTCGCGCCACTTGTCGGCGGCGTCCTGCCTGTGCTTGGCGTGCGCGATGTAGTCCAGCGCGATGGGCAGCGAGTTGACTTCCGACTCGTAGCCGCGGGCGTTCTCCGCGAAGCTCACGATCCGGGCGAAGTCCCGCCCGGCCTCGGACTCGATCTGGTCGAGCCGGATCTGGCCGCGCAGGTACCTGGCGATCTGGCTCGCGGTCCGCCGGCCGCCGCCGCGCTCCTCGGCGATGCGGTTGCCGAGGCCGATGTGCGTCCGCGTCACACCCCGTCGCGTGGTCGTGGTGGTGTTGTAGTAGTTCAGTGCGCCGACCAGCGGCTCGTTCTGGTGGCCGATCGCGTCCGACCGGACACCCGTGTAGGGCCGCGTGCCGATGTGCGGGAACACCGCTTCGCGGATCTCCTGGTAGCTCTGGAACGCGGCGGAGTTCGGATTTTGGAGGTCGGCCCGCGACGCCGGCGCGACGTCGTCGAACCATTGGCGGGCGTGATATCCGACGGCGCCGGCCGGGGTGGAGACCGGCGGCGGCGACGGCGTGTCGCGCATCCGGGTCTCGTACCGCAGGACCCGGCCGTGCTCGTCCAGGATGGCGACCTGCATCTGGAACGGCATGCCGTAGAGCGCGCTCGGCGGCGGCGGTGCCGCGTTCGCAGGCAGGCTGCTCGGTGTCTGGTCGGACGGCGCGGCGAGTGCCGGCTCCACAGCGGCCAGCGGGTGCGGCGTCGCCGGCGCCGGTGTGCAACTGGTCAGGCCCAGCGGGTCGGCCACGGTCAGCGGGTCGCTCACGTACGCGGTCGGGTTCGGCCCGCCTGACAGGCCCAGCGGATCCGGGCTGACGTACCGGCCGGTGGCCGGGTCGTAGTAGCGGAACCGGTTGTAGTGCAGGCCGGTCTCGGCGTCGACGTACTGGCCGGGGAAGGCCAGCGGCGTCGCGGTCCGGTCCGCGCCGCGTCCCCACAGGTCGCCCCGCGACCACCAGCGCAGCCCGCCGCCCGGCTCGACCAGGTGGGTCGGGGTGCCGATGCGGTCGGTGATCACCGCGCGGAGCGTGCCGTCGTCGGTCTGCGCGACCGGCACCGGCGCGTCCGGGCGGTAGTCCCACGTGGTCGTGGTGGTGGCGCCGGTGCCGTCGCGGTGCGTCTGCTCCAGCATCAGGTCACCGGACCAGGCGAAGGACACCTCCTCCAGCACCCGGTCGTCGTCGCCGAGGCGCTGCTTGGCGATACGCCGGCCGAAACCGTCGTAGCGGTAGCGCCAGCGGTCGCCGTCGGGCGTGACGGCCAGGACCATCCGGTCCTCGGCGTCCCACTCGAAGCGCCACGCACCCGCGTCGTCGACCCGGCCGGTGAGGCGGCCCTTCGCGTCGTAGGAGAACGTCGCGTCGTCGGAGCGCACGAGCATGGTGCCGGTGAACTCCCAGCGCCCGCCCCCGGCGCCGACCAGGTTGCCGGCCTCGTCGTAGTCGTACCGCTGCGGGACGTCGCCGTCGACGGTCCGGATGCGGCCGGTGTCGTCGGCGGTGAAGGACTGGTCACCGGCGAGCGAGTCGGCGATCGCGGTGACCCGGTCGGCGGCGTCGTAGGTGTAGCGGCGCTCGGCGGCGTCGGCGATGTGCTGCCCGGTGAGGCGCCCGGCCGCGTCGAAGGTCTGCCGCAGCGCGACCAGGCCGCCGACGGTCCGGCCGATCTCCCGGCCGGCGTCGTCGTGGGTGAAGCCGAGCAGGTGCTCCCCGGCGGTCAGGCTCTCCGGGCGGCCGGCGGCGTCGAACGTCCACCGGCTCGACCGGCCCGACGGCGTGGTGCGCGCCGCGACCACGCCGGAGTCGGTGTACGAGGTGTGCACCGTCCGGCCGTTGATCGTCTCGGACAGCACCCGGCCCTCGGCGTCGCGGGTGAACCGCACCTGCGCGTCCGGGCTGAGCACGGCTGCCACGTGGCCGTCGGCGTCGTACTCGACGCGGGTGACGGCGTCACCGACCCGGCGTTCGACGACCCGGCCCAGCGCGTCCCAGCGGTAGCGGGTGACGGTGCCGGCGGCGTCGGTGTGCGCGACCAACTGGCCCGCTTCGTCGTGCTCGTAGCGCTGGGCACGGCCGTCGAAGTCGGTCTGCCCGCACAGGCGGCCGGCCGCGTCGTACTCGTAGCGCCACGTCCGGCCCGCCGGATTCGTCACCCCGATGAGCCGTAGTTCCGTGTCGTACGTGAACTCGGTGCGGTTCCCCGCCTGATCCACCCGTGCCGTGGGCAGATCGAAGGGGCCGTACTCGAAGCTCACCGCCCTTCCTGATGCGTCGATGACGTCCACCAGATTCCCTTCACCGTCGTAGAACCACCGTTGCGTGGAGCCGTCCGGGCGGACCCGCCACGCGAGATCCCCCTCGGCGGTCCAGCCGTACGTCGTGACCGCGCCGTCCGGGTCCCGGGTCGCCCGGACCCGTCCGAGCGCGTCGAACTCGATGTCGTCCGCGTGTGCGGGCGGGCGCGGCGGGACCGGGTGGGTCGAGCCGTCCGGGAGCGTGAGCGTGCGCGCGCCGTGGTCGAACCGGGTGACGCGACCGAGCGGGTCGGTGCGCGACAGCAGCCGGTGCGCCGCGTCCCACTCCTGCCGGACCGTCCCGCCCAGCGGGTCGACGATCGCGGTGACCAGCCGGCGCTCGTCGAACTCGTACCGGGTCACCCGGCCCAGCGAGTTCGTCACGTGGGTGACGCCGTCGTCGTAGCGCAGCGAGTAGCGCAGGACGTCACCGCCGCCGCCGGCTCGGACGCAGCGGCCCGCCTCGTCGTAGTCGTATCCGAACCACTCGCCGTTGCGGTCCTGCCAGCGCACGAGCCGGCCCGCCTCGTCGTAGCGCAGCCGCGTCTCGTGACCGGAGGAGTTGCGGACCTCGACCAGGCGCCGCCGCTCGTCGTACCCGAAGGTGGGCAGGTGGACCGTGTCGCCCGCGGCGCGGACGTGCGCGCCGACGACCAGGCCGCCGGCCAGGTGCGGCACCACGACGAGGCCGGACGCGGAGAGCAGCAGTTCGGGCGTGCCGTCGCCGGAGCGTTCGATCCGCCACCCGGTGCGGTCGGTGACCACGTCGGTGAGCCAGGAGTCGCCGTGGGCGTCGGCGGGCGCGAACAGCAGCGACCGGCCCGGCTCGGTGAGCAGCCAGCCGCCGCCGGCCAGCCGGCGCAGCGGCCCGCCCGGTCCGGCGACCGGCAGCGCCTCGTCGCCCTCGGCCGGCATCGGGTACGTGTGGATCGAGCCGTCGGCGGCCAGGAACCGCGCGTACGTGTCGTCGGTGACGACGCGCTGGTCCAGCGTGGACGCCCAGGTCGAGCCGAAGCAGCGGCCCCAGAGGTAGTCGGAGCGGTGGGTCCGTTCCAGGGTGAGCCCCGGCAGGCGGGCGTCGACCTCGGTGTAGAGGACCCGGCCGGTGGTGACGTCGACCGGATCGCCGACCACGGGCGCCTGGGCGGTGGGCGTCGCCACCTCGGCGGCGCGCACGTCCACCGGCGGGGCCGGGGCCGGTGGTGGCGGGGCCACCTCGGCCTCGTGCGCACGGTAGGCGTCCCACCAGGCGTTCTCGGCGTCCGTCAGGGCCCGCTCGGCAGCGGCGACGGCGTCCGCGTCCGCGTCGGCCCGGGACGTCAGCCCGTCCAGGCGGGCCGCCGCGGCGGACAGCTTCTTCGCCGCGTCGGCGACGGCGAGCGCCGACGTACGCAGACCCGGAGGGAGATCCCGGCCGGTGACGTCCCGGGCCGCCGCCTCGTCCAGCCGCACCACGAAGCCGCCGGGCACCCGGACCTCCGTGCCGGCCCGGTGCCGGCCGGCCGCGTCGCGGGAACGCGCGACGAAACGGAACTCGACGTCGTACTCGACAGCCGCGGTGAGCTTGTCGTCCGGGTCGGTGCGCCGGGCCGGCTTGCCGGTCGTGCTGGCCGACACCTTGCCCTCGTCCTTCACCTGGGCGCCCGGGTCGGTCCGGTAGAGCTGCTGCTCGACCAGCGTGGCCGCGTTGACGGCGGCGAACTCCTGCCGCTCGCCCACAGTGCTCGCGCCGCCCGGATGGCCGACGCCGCCGACGACGAGCGGCCCGGCCGTCTTCAGCGCGAACGAGCGGCCCGCGGTCTGCTCGTACTCGGTGTCCGCGGCGCGTTTCGCGGAGCCGCCGATCTTCACCGTCGCGTCCGCGCGCAGGAGCTTCGGGCGGGCCACCAGGCGGGCGTCGAGGAACAGGTCGCGGCCCAGCCCGGCCGGCATCGGCAGCGGGTACGCGCCGTTCAGCATCGCCGGCAGTGCCTTGATCCGGCTCACCGTCAGCGTGTCGCGCAGGGCCGCGTCGACGTCGCGGCCGGGTACGGCGCCGGAGGCGACGAGCGCCTGCCGCGCCGCGTCGTGCAGGTCGGACAGGTCGACGAGGACGTCCTCGACGGCGAACCGGCCCGGCTCGGGCAGCCGGTCGAACCCGGCCTCCTCGCGCCATCGCCGCCGGCCCTCGTCGGTTGACTGCCCGGCGGCGACCGGTGTGACCGGGCCGGACGTGGCCAGTTCCCGGCCCTCGGTCGCCGAGTACGTGGTGACGTCGTGGACCGCGTGGACCGACACGCCGCCCTCGGGCAGCCCGCGCCCGGTGACGGTGACGGTGAGGCGGACCGGCCCGCGGTACGTGGCCACCGGGCCGGAGACGGCCAGCGACTGCTCGTACGTACGGGCGGTGCGCTCGATCGCCTTGGTGGCCCGGTTGCCGAGGGCGGCGGTGCCGGTCAGCCCGGCGGCCGCGGTGCCGGAGGCCGGGCCGTGCCCGGTGGTGCGGGTGGCGTCGTCCTGGACCCGGTCGGTCTCGGTGCCCTGCGCCCGCCCGGTCAGCGTGACCTGCGCCGCCGTCTGCGAGGTGGTACGGGTCTGCGCCTCGCCGACCACGGCCCGGTCGGTGACGGACAACTCGTCGACCAGGTCGATGCCGGTGAAGCTCGGCTCTCCCGCGGGCTCGGCGGTGAGCGTGACGTGATACGTGGCGCCCCGGAACCGCCGCTCCAGCCGTACCGTCCCGCTCCGGCCGCCGTTGAGCGCGTCGGCCAGGTGCAGGTGGGCGGCGCCGAGGAAGCCGGTGCTGCCGAGCCCTCGGATCGGGTCGTCCGGGCCGCGGTCCCGGGTGGGCGGCAGGATCGCCTGGGCGAGTTCCTCGCTCGATTCGCGGGCCAGGGCACGCCGCAGGTGCGGGATGCGATCGGTGAGGTCGAGGTGGGTGGTGACGCCGCCGATACCGAGCGACCGTGCCGGTCCGGCCCGGAACTCCGGTTGTGCCGCGTGGGCCGGTGTGCCGGGGCCCGCCGCGTCCTCGTTCTGCCGCTGCTGCGCTTCGCGTACCAGGTCGCGTTCCCGCTGCTGGTGCTCGGCCTGCTCGGCGCGCTCCTGATCCTGCTTCGCCAGCAGCGCGGCCGTGTCGGCTTCGTGCTTCGCGGCCAGATCCTCGCGTTCCTGCTGGTGGGCGGGGCCGGCGTCCGGGCGGGCGTGCTGCCGCCGCAGCAGGTCAGCCAGTTCCGTGGCCTGTTCGCGCCTGAGCCGGGCGACCTGCTCGCGCTGGCCGGCGCGGAGCGTCTCGGTGTTCTCGGCGTGCCGCAGGTGCAGCCGCACGTCGGCGGTGCCGTGCCGGCGGGCGCGGTCGCGGTCCTGGAGTCGCTTCAGCTCCGCCGGGGTCATCCGCATGACGACCGCGCCGGGCAGGGTGAGCCGCCGGCCGGCCCGCCGGGCCGGTGTGCCGGGCCAGCGGCCCAGCGGACGCAGGTTGCTGTCGTGGCGGGCCTCGGCGACCACCTCGGCCTCGACGTCCACCCGTACCAGCAGCTCACGTTCGGCCCGGCCACCGCCGAGGCGCAGCTTGGAGACTCCGGAGGCGCTGCGCTCGCTGATCCGGCCCCACGCCCGCCGCCACGGCGTGACGGACAGGATGACGGCGCCGCCGGGCCGGCCGGTGCTGCCGCCGTGGTCGGCGACCGGCCCGCTGCCCGACGCGACGCCGGTGGCGGAGACGCTCAGCTCGACCGCGCGCGCGTGAGTGGTCTTGCGGGCGGTGCCGCTGGCGAAGGTCCGCTTGACGCGGGCGAACTCGGCGTCGTCGAGCACCGTCGGGTTGGTCGGGCGCAGCCGTACCCGCACGTCGGCGCTAGCGTCGGCGGCCCGGCGGCCGTGCCACAGGTTGCTCAGCGCCAGCGGGCGGCTGAACAGCTCGGCGTCGCCGGTGAGGCGCTCGGGTGACAGCTCGTCGGCGATCACCGTGGAGATCAGGCCGTCCTCGGCGGCGTAGATGTCGTCCCGGGCGGCCTCGCGCAGCGTGTCGGCCACTGCCTCCTGCAACCGGTCGGCGCCGACGAACGACTCCACCCGGCGTCCGTCGAGGTCGTGCGGCCCGCCGGTCATCCGGCTCAGCGGCGGCGGGTACGCCATGCTCTCCACGTCGCGGGGGACCGGGCTGGGCTCGGCGTCCGGGCGCTGCCGGGAGACGCGCGTCTCCGGCACGAGCATGCGCACGTCGAGGCGGTTCGTCCGGGGCCGCGTCTCGGACGCGGCGACGACGGCGGGCACCCCCCGGCCGTACGCCCCGAACGACAGCTGCCGGCCCGCCTGGTTGACCCGGACGGTGGACCGGGTGCTGACGGTGAGGTCGAGGGTGGCGGCGAACTCGCGCAGCCGTACCTCAGTGGGTTTGCCCTCGTCGTCGAGCGCCGGTCCGTGGTCGCTCTCGGTGGACTGCCCGCCGGTGACGGCGCTCTCGTCGGTGGTGCCCCAGGTGAACGCGGCGCGTGGGCCGCCGAGCAGCGTCGACGCGGCCTGGCCCAGCGGGCCCAGGACGCGGGGCTCCAGGCTCAGCTCGGCCGACCGGCTGTCGTCGCGGGCGCTGGTCACCGTGGACCTGGCGGTCCGCTTGTCGGCCGTGCCGATCGTGTCGTGGCCGAGCAGGTCGCCGTCGGACACGTCGCGGAGGCTGCCCTGGACGGTCACCACTGTGACGTGGTCGTGGAACGTGCCGGTGCGGATCAGCGGGATCTTCAGTCCGGGGCCGACGATCCGGTCCGCCAGGTGGCGCAACTGCTCGGGAGAGAGCTGGGTCCGCAGGTCCGTGTCCCGGCTCAGCGCGGCCTGGATCTCGGGGGTCAGCCCGTCGGCGAGCTGCGCGTCGCCGAAGTGCCGCAGCATCTCGTCGCGGGTGGCCAGGCGGAACCGGTCGTGGCCGGGCACCGACCGCACCGCGTCGGCCACCGTCTCGTACAGGCCCCGGTCGCCGACCCGGGTCAGGTACGCGCCGCCGAACGACTCGCCCCGCTCGATGCGCGCCGGTGCGAAGTGGGTCCGGTCGGCGCCGTGCCGTCCGCGCCACTCCCGGCCGTCGAGGTCGAGGGCGGTGCCGGGCAGCCGGTCGCCGGTGGTCCACTGGAGCGCGTCGACGGAACCGGTCAGCATCCGCGGCGCGCGGCCCAGGACGCGCACCTGGACGCCGTACTCGACCCGGTAGCGGACGCCCGGCGCGGTGCCGGTCACCGTCTGCTTGCCGCCGGTCCACTCGGCGATCGTCCGGGTGGCGCCACGCTCCCGGCCGCCGCCGATCCGCGGCCCGACGATCAGGCTCAGCGGCGCGGTGTCCACACCCGCGCCGGCGAGGCCCCACAGACCGAACGGCCGCCTGGTGGCGGCGGCGCTCGTGCTCTCGGCGGCGAGCGTGGACGTGTCGACGTGTGTGAGCCCGTCGACCCGCTCCACCTCCTCGACGTGCCGGGCGACCAGGCGGACCTCGACGTGGCGGGCGCGGCCCGGGAAGAACCGCCGCCAGCCGCTGCGCGCGGCGCGCGGCAGCGAACCCGACCGGACCCAGCCGTCGTGGACGTTCGCCGGGTCGGTGACCACCATCGTGGGCAGGCTGCCGGAGAACGCCGCGTCGCTGAGCAGCTTCTGCATCACCGGGCGGCCGGGCGCGCCGATCCGCACGAGGTCGGCCATGCCGTCCTCGGCGAGGATCGCCTCCACCTGGTCGAAGAACGTGGCGCCCGGATCGGCCGGCCGGCTCCGGACACTCTCCACCCCGAACCGGGCCGGCACCGGCGCGTCGAGCGCACGGTCCGCGGCGGCCGGCGCGGTCGCGTCCGCCGTCCGCAACCCCGTGTGTACGGCGAGAGCGACGGTGCCCGACGTCTCGACCGGGTCGACGGCGGGACGGCCGGGCCGCACGAGCCGTGCGACGAACCGGATCGGCACCGTCACCTCGGTCAGCCCGGTGACCTTGACCGTGGTGGTGGACGTGTAGGTGTCCTTGTGGTCGGCGGAGTGTTCGGTGACCGGTGCCGTCGGCACCGAGCCGCCGACGCCGACGACGACACCGGGCATCGCGGTGACAGTCACCTTCGGCTCGACCCGCCGGTCCCGGTTGTGACGCAGCTTGTGGGTGAGGTTCTCCCGGGTCTTGGCGGTGACCTTGCGCGGGTCGTCGTGGGCCCGGTCCACTGTGAGCGCGTCCCAGTCGAGGACGGCGGTGACCCGCAGCTCCGCCGGGCGTCCGTCGATCGTCACCGGGTACGGGCGGCCCTCGCCGAGGAACTGGTCCACGTCGTCGCGGCTGTCCGCCTCCACGGTGGCGACCACGTCGTCGGACAGGCCGGGATCGAGGGTCCGCAGCGCCGCGCCGAGCGCCGCGTTCTCGGTGGCCCGTAGCTGTTCGGCGAGGCCGAGGGTGCGGCTGTCCCGCAGATAGGACGGCAGGCCCCGGCGCACCGCGTCGGGCGACGGCAGCGGCGCGGTGGTCCCGGTGGCCGACGACGTCCCGCCCGCGGTGTCCTCTCCGGTGGTGGTCTCTTCCGCGGTGCCGTCCTCGTCGGTCGACCGGGTGGCCGGGGTGTCGGCCGGCGGGTTCGCCGGGTCGTCGGGCGTGCCGGGGCCGTCGTCGCTGTCGTGGACGCCGAAGCCGCCGAAGCCGCCGAAGTCGTCGTCGCCGTCGCCGAACAGGTCGAAGCCGCCGGAGTCGCTGCCGCCGTCGGAGTCGTCGTCGGTGTCGCTCGTCGAGGTCGTCGACGCCGGCACGTGGGGCGCGTAGGTGACGTGGCCCGCCGGGTCGATCGTGCGGACCAGTTCCAGCCGGCCCCGCGGCCGGGCGCCGACCACCGGGTAGTCGCGGGGCGTCCCGGCCGGGTCGTCGTACACGACGAGGTGCACCTGGGTGCCGCGGGCGGCAGCGAACTCGACCACGTCGTGCGCGTTGGCGATGCGCTGCCGTTCGGCGTCGTCGATCGGCGTGTCGCGGCGTTGCGGCCCGGCGTCGGGGGCGAGTACGGCGCGGACGAAGTGGCCGTTGTCGTACGGGTTGCGCTGCCGCATCGCCGCGGCCTCGTCGAGGCTCATCGTGTCCCGGCCGGCGTGCAGTGTGCTCATCCGCAGGGCGTCCGCGTCGCTCCCGGGCAGGCCGCCGGCGATCGCGTCGTAGAGGGACCCCGATTGCCGGCCGAGCCCGCCACGGTCGGCGATGGCGGTGGCGGCGGCGAACTCCTGCTGGACGGTCCCGGAGTCGTTCGACGTCGCGACGAGGTGCGCGGCGACGAGGCGCTGGCTGTTCGGCAGGCCCACGGTCCGGGCCGGCCGCGCCGGGTCCAGGTCGGGATCTACCTCGGGCGGGACGTCCGGCGTCGGGGCGGTGCCCGGCGCCGGCAGCGAGACGGCGGTGACGTACCTGTTGTGTGGTTGCGCGCCGAGCTGCCGCAGCTGCTGCGGCGTGAGGGTCTCCTGCCACGTCCACGACGGGCCGGGCACCACGTCGGTGGGCGCGGCGAACGGCTTCGGGGCGGCGACTGCGGGCTTGCGCAGTTCGGCCCGGTACTCCTTGAAGCCGGTGCCTTCGGTGTAGAACAGTTGCCGGTTGACGTTCGTCGGCACGGCGTGCGACTGCGGCAGGAAGTTGCCGACGGCGAAGTCGGCCGCGAGCCGGGACAGGTCGGTGGGCGTGGCAGCGCCCACGAAGTCCGTCATGAAGGCCAGGTCGCGGTCGGGATGCCTGTTGTTCTGCGAGTCGACCTGGACGTCGACGGTGAGGACGTCCGCCGGCAGGCCGGCCGGCGTCGCCGCGCCGTGGGCGACGGCCAGCTCCTCGCCGTACGCCTGGTGCAGGCTCTCGGCCAGCAGGAGGAACTCCGCGCCCGCCTCGCCGAACCGGACCTCGGGCCGGCCCAGCGTGAGCAGGCCGTCGACGAACAGGTTCGGCTCCGGCGAGTACGGCAGCATCGGGTGGACCGTGGCCTGCCGGTCCCGGGAGCGCATGTCCTCGTCCACGGCGGTGGCGAAGTCCCGGACGAAGGCGTCCCGGCCGGCCGGTGTGCCGAGCTTGGCGAGGCCGTTGCGTACGGCGGCCAGCTTCTGTTGCTCGGTCGTGCGTTCGCTGCCCGCGGGGAGCCCGGCGATCCTCGCCTGGTGGTCGCGTGCACGTCGTTCCAGCCGCTCCCGGGTACGCCGGATCAGCTCCTCGGTGTCGCCGACACGGTAACCGCCGGAGATCATCAAAGGGCGGGCCGGTGGCTCGTCGTGCGGTCCGGTCGACTCCGGGTCGAAGCGGGTCCGGCGGTCGATGCGGTCGAACACGTGGGTGCCGTCGGCCGTCGTCCGGGCACCCCTGTCGAAGTCCTGGATCGACACGTACGGGTAGCGCCGGGACTCGCCGTCCGGGCCGCCCTGGGCGAGGCCCTGGATCGCCGCCACCGTGTCCGGGTCGCGGAGCACCTGGTTGCGGGTGCGGCCGTACGGGAACTTGTCGTTCTTCGTCCCGACCGCGTAGCCGTTGACCGCCACCGGCACGTCGAGGTCCTCGGCGAGCCGGGCGGCCCGGGCGACCGCGTCCCGGAAGGCGAGGTCCGGCACCTCGGCGGTGGTGTTGACGCCGAAGACGAACGCGACGGTGGTGCCCGGGGCGAGCCCCTCGGTGATGGCGCGGACCACCTCGGGGATCTGGTCGACGTCGTCGGCGGGCAGCATCGAGTTGACGACGAACCCGATGGGCGCCCCGTCGTCCTTGAGGTCGGCCGTCTCCTGCCGGTAGTTGCCCGGGCCGACGTCGCGGGTGTGCCGGGTCAGCTCGTCGAACCGCGCGTTGCGGCCGCCGGGCACCCGTACCGGCTGGAAGCGGACCGGTGCCGTCCGGGGCGGCAGCCCGCCACGGTCGGGCGAGAGCACGTCGCGTTGCTGACCGGCGATCCGGTGGACGTTGCGCGCCAGCAACCGCGGATCGTTGCCGGGCTGCCGCGTGGTGGTCGCCATCAGCGAGTTGTCGCCCTTGACGAAGGTGCCGTCCAGGGCGCGGTCCGCCACCGAGTACTCGTCGCGCAGACCGAGGAAGTGCCCGATCTCGTGCGCGAGGTCGAGGTCGGAGGAGTGCGTCGACCAGGTGGTCTGGGTGGTCGGTGCCGGGGTGCCGTGCAGCGCCACGACGGCGTGCGCCTCGCTCGGCCGGGTCACGAACTCCACTGTGACGTTGAGCTGATCGGCGCCGATCCGGAAGCCCTGGTTGTAGATCGCGTCGACCGCGTCGCGTACCCGGGTCTCCACGTCCGGCCGGGCATCCGCCGCCGCGTCGTCCCGGGCGTCCAGGAAGACCTTGACCGTGAAGTCCTGCACGTTGCGGTCGCCGAGGTCCAGCACCCGATGGTCGTACGCGATGCGGTTGTCCACCGCGTCGAGGCGCAGGCGGGGCCGGTCGCCCGCCGGAACGGTCAGGCCGGCCCGCTCGTACGAGCGCGCGACCACGTCGGGCACGCGGGTGTCGGGATGGAGCCCACGGTCGACGACGTCGTACGCGCTGGTGTTCGCGATCCGCCGCGGCGCGGTGTCGTGCTGCTCGGCGCGGGCCTGGGCGATCTCGTCGCGGGTCTTGGGCGTGGGGAACCGGTCCGGCAGGACTCCCGGGACGCGCAGGGTGTTGTCGACCGGGGGAGCGCCGGGTGCGGCGTCGGTGTGCCGGCGGGCGTCCGGGTCCAGCGACAGGCCGGTGACCGTGGCGAGGGCCTGGTCGACCTGGTCGGAGCCGGTCTGGCCGAGGGCGTCCCGCCACCCGTCGAAGTACGTGCGGACTCCGCCGTCGTCGTCCTGGACGAAGTCCCGCACCGTGGCGGGGTCGCCGCCGGTGCGCAGGTACTCCGACGCGTTCACGAGCAGGTCGTGGCCGTCCTGGGGGAACGACGCGGGCTCGTGATCCCACGGCCGGGTGTCACCCGCGGACCCGGTCACGGAGAGCGTGGCCTTGCCCGCCGTGAGCGCCTCCTGCCAGGTGTTCGCGCCCTCGGTGACCACGAGCGTGGCGCGGTCGCGGAGCCCGGCCATCTGCTCGGATGTGATGCGGGGCAGCGCGGCGACGTGGACGTCGGCATTGCTCGTGGTGAGGACCCGCTCGTCGTTGCCGAGGACCAGGACGACGGTCTTCCGGTCGGGCCGGGCTGCGGCGGCCAGCCGGTCGACGACCTTCTGGTGCGGGGGCGTGTCGGGCGTGTCGCCGTAGTAGACGAGCACCACGTCGGTGGCGTCGTCGTCGACCATTGTCGCGAGGTCGTCGGCCCCGGGAATGCCGGTGGCGGTGATGACGTCCCGGGCGGGCGGCGGATCGGCGGGCGGCGGGCGGCGGTAGGCCGGCACCCCGGTCGAGGTCTCGTCGAGTCTCGCCTTGACCGTCCCGGTGGTGCTGCGGACCTGCCGGGGGAACTGGTCCCACAGGAACGGCTGGAGCGTGACGACGTCGTGGTGCCGGCCGCCGGCGGCGTCGCGCAGCGGACCGGCCCACGCCTCCTGGAACCACTCCTGTTTCTGCTCCGCGGTCCACTCCGAGCCGTCGTCGTTCTTCGGTACGTCGACGGCCGGCAGCACGGTCAGCACGTCGCCCTCGGGGAGCAGGCGGGTGGCGAACTCGTCCATGCGCAGGCTCTGGGTGTTGCCCTGCTCGCGGATCTTCTTCTCCCGGAACTCCTTCTGCCGGTCCACCTGCCACGCCTTGGCCCGTGGCGCGCCGGGCCAGTCCGTCGTCTTCCAGGCTTCCTCCCGCGTGCCCTGCGGCCCCTGCGGTCGCATGACGACGTCCATCCCACCGCGGTGGCCGGTCCACTCCCGGTGGAACAGGTCGTACGAGCCCGCCGGGGTCTCGAACTCCTCCTGCCGGCCGAGCTGCTCGGCGTAGTAGGGCGTCTTGTTGCCGGGATAGGTCAGCACGACCGTGCCCCGGTAGCCGGTGGCGGCCAGCCCGTCGAGCATCGCGACCGTCGCGGCCTGGTGTCCCACGCCGGGCGACCCCTGGTCCACGACGTGCACGACGACGTACTTCTCGTTCAGCCTCTGGCCGACGGGGGTGGGCGAGGGCCGCGGGTCGCGGTGCCGCAGAGTGGCGGGTGAGAGGTCCGTCGGGGTCAGGTCGACGGCCTGGGTCGTGGGACCGGCCGATGGCGGTGGCGGCATGCCGGGTGGTGGCGGCATGCCCGGCGGTGGTGGCGGTGGGGGCATGCCCGTCATGCCGGGCGGTGGTGGCGGTGGTGGCGGCATGCCCGTCATGCCGGGCGGTGGCGGTGGTGGCGGGGCCGGGGCACGGGACGGGATCTGCGGGTTCGGACGCGGGGCCGGCGTCTGGTCGTGCGGCGTCTGCGGGGCCGGCAGGTCGCGCACCGGCCCGGCGGTCAGCGCGGCGTCGTGGATCGTCGCCAGATCCTGCTCGGTGAGATAGCCGGTCGGCCCGGCCGAGGCCGCGGCCTGCTCCGACGACGTCGGCAGGGCGCCGACGTCGAGGCCCATCACCCCGGGACGGTCGACTGTGGTGAACAGGTGCTCGGGGGCCTGGTGACCCTCCTTGGCGCCGAGGTAGTGCATCACCTCGTGCACCATCACCGAGAGGCGGTCCCCGATGTTCCACAGGTGCTGGTCGGTGCTCACCCCGGTCTCCGAGGTCACCTCGACCGGCGGGTTACGGCGTGGATCCGCCTGCCAGTCGCGGGTCATGCCGTCGCGCCACGGCGGCGTGTCGACGACCAGGTCGATGTGCAGCAGCCGGCCGTCGGGCAGCGTGTAACGGCTGTTGACCATGTCGTCGACGGTGCGCTGCACCGCCGCCGCGAAGTCCCGCAACTCCCGGGGGGACATCTGGTCGTTCTTCGAGACCAGATCCAGGTGTACGTCGAACGACCGGTAGTCCCTGCCGTCGGCGGTGAACTCCCGCGTGGTGAAGTCGATAGTCGTGATCTCGCCACGCAACAGGTGCGTGCCCGGGACGACGGTGTCCTTCCACGGCACGTACCGCTCGGTGCGCAGGCGCTTCGGTTCCGCGCTCGCCTTGGCCTGCCGGAACTGCGGGCTCGGCTCGGCCCGGGTGGGTGCGGAAGGGTCCGCGACGGCGAGCGGCGGTGCCTGCACGCTCGGCGACCCGTCCGGCGTCGGTTCGGCGGTGTCGTCCCGCCCTGCCGTCGGTCCGTCCGGCGTCGGTGCGGTGCCGACGGCGCTCGTGTCCGTGGCGTGGTCCGCCACCGTGTCGCGGCCGGTGGCGTCCACCGTGGCGTCCGAGTGGACGGCGTCGGGTGCGGCGTCGGTGATCGGGCCTGGTACCGCGACCGCCTGCTCTCCGGTGGAGGGCATGCCGGCACCCGGATCGGTGGCCGGGGAGGCGACCACGGCCGGACCGTCGACCGAGATGCCGTCGACGGGTGCCATCGGCGGTGGGGGTGCGGCGCCGACGACGTCGCCAGAGGGAGCGCTCGGCTGGCCGCTGGTGGTCGAACCCGACGACGGCGTACCGGTGGTCGATGTGCTCGTGGTCGACGTGCCGGTGCTCGGCGCGCTGGTCGGTGCGGTGGTGCCCGTGGTGCCGGCGCTCGGTGTGGCGGTGCCCGGCGTGGTGGGCGTCGGTGTGCCTGCGCTCGGCGTGGCGGTGGACGGAGCGGGACCGGCCGGGACGGCCACCGGGTCGGCAGTGGTGGCGGGCGAGGTCACGGGAGCCGGGGTCTCGGCACCGGCTGTTCCGCCGCTCGACGTCGGAGTGTCGAAACCGGGGAGTCCGCCGCCGTAGGGCGCGGCGACGTCGGCGCCTGCCGCCGGGATGCCGGTCGCGGACGTACCGGTGCCGGTGCTCGCCGGGTTGCCACCCGGCGTGCCCGCCGAGTCGGCGCGCGGTGTCGTGGCCTCGCCGCCTGCGGCCGGGCCCGGCCCGGTGGCGACACCGCCGACCGCACGCGGGTCGGCGCCGACGCCCGGACCGGCTGTGCCGGGCCCGCTCGTGGTCTGCCCTCCGGCGCTGTCGGGGCTCGTGCTGCCGGTCGGTACGCCCGCTTGCGACCCGTCGCGGACCTGACCACCGGCGGTCTGACCATCTGCGGTTGGACCGCTCGCGGTCTGGCCGCCCGGGGTCTGGCCGCCGGCGGTCTGGTCCCCGGGAGGCTGGCTGCCCGTGGCGGTGTTTCCGGCGCTGCCCTGACCGGTGCCCTGGCCGCCCGCGCCCGGGTCACCGGAGCCCTGATGCGCCGGCCCCTGACCCTCGGCGTCGCCCGGGCCGGACCCCTGACCGGCACTGCCTCCGGCGGCCGGGCCGCCCGAGGGCTGCGGACCCGGGCCGCCGCCCTGACTGCCCGGGCCGGCGGAGGAGCCGACGGGCGGGGGCACGGGTGGTCCGTCCACGGCCGTGGGTGGAGGCGTGGGAGCGGTGGTCGTGAGGTTCTTCGTCTCGATCGTCGGCGGTGGCGAGCCGGCACCGGCACCCGGGCCGTAGCTCTGGCCGACCACTGTGGCGTAGTGGTGGGCCATTCCGCCGATCATCGACGAGCTCATGGTGGCCCACGGGTTGAAGCCGCCGCCGCCGACCATCATGGTGAACAGGCCCTCGAACAGCGTCTCGGCGAGCGCCGACAGGCCCTCCCGCGACAGGACGCTGTTGTTGATCTTCGGGAAGAACTTGCCGCCGATCATCTGCACGCCGCTGACGCCCGCGCCGATGAACGCGCCACCGGCGAACGCCATCGCCAGGTCCTTGTAGTCGAGGGACTTGCGGTTGCCCTCGATGATCTGCGTGACCTGGGCGGCGGCGCTCTGCCAGAGTTCCTCCAGGCCCTCCTGGAACGCCTCCCAGGCCAGCCGCATCAGCATGTTCTGCAGCCGCTGGCGGAACAGGCTGATCAGCGCCCCGACGATCTCCTGACCGATCTTGATCAGAGCGGGCACCGCTGCGGCGCCGAAGCCGGAGGCCAGCGCGATGGCGATCTCCACGACCTGGGTGAAGGCCGCGATGACGATGTTGTACTGGGTGTTCTCCGAGTCCAGCGCGAAGTTGTAGGCCGACCCGCCCAGCGCCAGCGCGATGTTGCCGCCGGCCGGCACGTTCTTGGTGATACCGACCTGGTACTGCTGGAACGCGTCCATCGCCGGGCCGGACAGGCTCCCGGCCAGCCCGTAGCCGAGGTTGGCGGTGGCGCCCATCCCGTTGAGGATGGTGCTGCTGAGTGCGTACAGCTCGTCGCCCATGGCTCGTAGGGCGGCGGGGTCGGCCTTCGGGTACTCCTCGCCGACGGCGACGAGGATCAGGTCGTACGCCCACTGCCACTGCGGGTCGTTGGGGATGTGGAAGTCGGGCATGTCCTACCGGGCGCGGGTGGGTGGCTCAGGCGCCGGGGGTGATCGGGGTGGGCGTGCCGTCCGGCGAGTAGCTCAGGTACAGCGGCTGGTAGCCGGGCGCGGTCGGGTCCACGGTCGGGTTCTCCTTGACCACGAAGAACCGGCCCTGTCCGGGATCGATCGCCGTGCCGTCGGGTGTGGTGACGGGGGTGCCGGTCAGCGGGGTGATCGAGTCGTAGAGGTTCGCGTCCACCCGCGTGCTGCCGTCCTCGAACGGGTTGAGCGCGATCAGCCGGTACCCCTCGGGCAGCGGCCGGCCGCCGACGTGCGCGGTCGCGTACTCCGGCCGGGCGAAGTAGGACGAGATGGCCGGAGTGGCGGCGGCGAGCGGGGTCAGCGGCTCGGCGGGCTCCAGCGGCAGCATCGGGGTGCCGTACTGCCGTGGGGCGAGCCGGGCCTGCTCGGCGACCGGTTCCGCGACCGCCCGGCGGCGGGACAGCAGATGGGGCCGGCGCGGCTCACCCTCCGCGGTGGGCTCCAGCACCGGGCCCGCCACCGCCCGCCTCGCGTACGTGGGGCCGTCCAGGCGGTCGAAGTCCTTGGCCATCTTCCGGCTGACGTCCAGGGCGGCCTCGTCCGCCTCCCGGTACGCCCGGCCGCTCTCCGTGAGGCCCTGGGCGGTGTAGTGCAGGGTGCCCTTGACGCCGCCGATGATCGCTTCGAGGTTGTCCAGGCCCTCCAGGAACTTGGTCGAGAACTGCTCGCCCATGTCGTCGTCGCCCCAGGCGTTGGCGTACCGGGCGCGCAGGGCGGTCAACTGGGCGAGGTAGGACTCGTAGAGCTGCACGTGCGACTCGTACGCCTTGCCGAGCCCTTCCACGCCGTCCGGGTCGACCCACAGCCGTCCGCCGGGATTGTTGCTGATCATTCGGGCCCCCGGGTCAGGAGTTCCCGCACGCTCGTCACCATGCGGGGTTCCTTGGGCAGGAACGCGTCGGCCCCGGCCTGGCCCCGGACCAGCTTGTGGGCGTCGAGGCCGTCCGGCAGCACCGGCGCCAGCACCTCGGCCGCCTGGTTCATGACCTGTTCCTTGGCGTCGGCGTAGGTGTCCAGGATGAGCCGGGTCAAATCGGCGGTGGTGAGCCGCTTGTGGGCGCCGGAGGGGAACTGGATGTCGGTCAGCACGCCGTTCTGGCCGACGGTCACGCTCACCTCGCGCCGTGGTGACGTCGCGGTGGCCGAGAGGGCGCTCATCCGGGCCTGCATCTCGGCCAGGCTGTTGCGCTGTCGCTCGTACTCCTGGAACAGGCCTTCGATGCGCTCGCTGTAGTTCACGACGGACCACTCCCTCGACGTCGCGGTCCAGTGAAGACGCCGCCGCGGTCGCGCCGGAACTCCGGCCGGGGATCAGTGCATGAAAGTGCAACCACTCTTCCCGGGCTGTCGGCCGGCGCCGCCCGTTCCGGGGGCGCTGCCGTGCAATGTTGGGTGACGTTCGGACATGGTGGTGCGACCGGGTTGCCGCCGGGCACGGCCGCGGATCAACACTCTTCCCTGCCACCTTTCCCTGACACGAGGAGTCCGACCGTGACGATGCCGATCGTCAGCACCACCGAAGAGGGTATGCAGCGGGCTGCCCAGGAGTTCTCCGACAAGGCCACCGAATTCACCGGCCAGCTGCGCGCGGTCAACGGGCAGATGGCCATCCTGATCTCCTCCTGGACCGGCCAGGCGTCGCAGGGATTCAACCAGGCCATGGACAACTGGGAGAACGCCTTCCAGCGGGTGATCAACGAGCTGCTCAACATGCTCGAGGTCATGGGTGTCACCACCAAGGGCTACCAGACGGCCGAGGACGAGGCGTCGAGCGTGGCCAACTCCTTCGGCGCGGCCCTGCCGGGCATCTGAGCCGCACCCCGACCGCCCGATCTCCCGAGAGGACCGACATGTCCAACTACACCTTCGACTTCGTGCAGGCAGACGCCGTACTGACCGACATGAACCGCATCAACGGCCAGATCCAGTCGTCGCTGGAGGGGATGGAGCGCACCGTCGAGGCCAGCCTCGCCCAGTGGACCGGTGCCGCCCAGGAGCAGTACAAGGTCTCGAAGCTGGCCTGGAACCAGGCGGCCGACTCGATGGTCGGCTACCTGGAGCAGGCCCGCCAGACTCTGCTGCAGATCTCCGACAACTACGGCACCACCGAGCAGCGTCACGCCATGATCTGGAACGACGTCCGAGGCGGCTGATCCGCTCGACGGCCGCCGCGGACGCGGCGTGTCGTCCGTCCCCGGCCCGGTGCGCCAGACGACCCGGGCCGCTGGGGTCTGTGCCAACGATCCGCCGTCGACACCCGAGTGGAGTGAGCTCCTTGGCCCGCATTGACTGGGGATACCCCAACGACAAAGCCATCAGCGCGATGAACGCCTACGGCATGGGCGACGCCGCCATCGGGAAGCCGGAGGGCACGACCCAGGCGGCGCACGACTCCTGGATGGCCTTCTACAACAAGCACCAGAACAACCGCACCGGGGTGAACTACGAGCGGTGGAAGGACGAGGTCCGCGCGGAGCATCCGGAGTGGATCGAGGCCCGCGACTGGTACGACAAGAACATCCTCGACACCGACGGCTGGAAGAACCTCGTCAAGACGTACAAGGACAACATCACCGACCCGTCGAACGTGACGCCGCCCGCGTTCACCGACCAGTCCGACTGGATCGACGACAAGATCTCGACCGGCTCGGGCTTCAAACCGCCGGCGATCAGCCCGACGTTCAGGGGTGACACCGCCTCGACCAGTGGCGTGGCGGTCAACACCGCCGCCCTGAAGTGGTTCGCGGAGGACGTGCTGGGCCGCATCACCGGCGCCGGGAAGATCCTGCTCACCACGGCCGACCAGGTGGGCGCGATCGACCCGCGTCCGGGCGCCTTCGCCCGGGCCGAGGTGCTGCGGCAGGCGATCGTCGGGGCGACGGCCCAGGACGGCGGCGTCAAGGGCGACATGAAGGACATGCTCGTCAACATGAACACCGCCCTGCTCGCGGTGCAGGCCGCCCTGCTGAAGATGGCCGCGGAGTACGAGAACCTCGAAGAGCTCAACGCGCTCACCACCGACAAGCTCAGCGAGATCATGGGCGACTCCTTCAATGGTCTGGAGAACCTGAAGACCTACGGCCAGAAGATCGTCAAGACCGACGGAAACTGACGCGGGCGAACAGGTCTCGCCGCTCGCGAAGAGGGACAGGGCATGGGCAACGGTCTCGGTGACAGCAAGCTCGACGGGTGGAACGATCCCGCGGAGGAGGCGGCCACCTTCCCACCGAAGGTGGTCCCCGTCAGCGACCTGTACGACTACCGGACCTGGGCGAAGGAGACCCGGGGCTGGCGGAAGCTCGAGGCCGCGGTGAACGGCGGCGCCGCGCTGACCACCGAGAGCGGGCGGGACCACGCCGAAACGCTGGTGAGTGTGCGGTCCGTCGTCGAGACCGCGCAGGCCTTCCAGGCGACCCAGGACCTGCTGATCTGGCTCGAACAGACCATCCGTACCGCTGTCACCTCGATGGTCGGCGACGACAAGGCGTGGAAGGGGCCGGCGGCCAACGGGTTCCGCGACAAGATGAACTACTACGCCGACCTGCTCGGCAAGCAGGCAGAGCACCTGGCCGGCGGCGCAATCCCGGACCCCACCACGGCGGCCAACAGCATCAACTCCTCGACCAACCGCAACTCGCTGCCGTCGCAGCTCTACGACGCCGCCAACCATCTGTCCTGGGCCCAGCAGACGATCGCCTACCTGGACCGCGCCTGGGCGTCGATCGCCTCGGACAACGGCGTCGGCAGCGGCAGCGGCCCGGTGCCGATCAGCGGCACCGAGTACGAGAAGCCGATGGCCCAGCAGATGTCCGAGGTCGTCCACACGGTCGCCGAGAAGTACAGGATGACCACCGACAAGGCGGCGACGTCCACGGTCAGCGTGCCCACGCCCAGCATCAACGTGCCGACGGGCCCGCCGATCCCGTCGCCGACCTTCACGACGCCGACGTTCACGACCCCGCCGGGGCTCACCCCGCCGGGCTTCACCACGCCGCACATCGGCGGCATCACCACGCCGGCCGTCAGCGCGCCGCCGAACATCACGGTTCCCACGATCACCCCGCCGAACCTGGCCGGCATCGGTGGCCCGGGTCCCGGCCAGGGGCCGGGAGGAATCACCCCGCCGGCGTTCTCGGGTCCCGGTGAGATCGGTGGCCCCGCGCCCGGCGGCGGGGGCGGTGGCAGCGGGCTGCCCGGCTTCGACGCACCGGGCATCAACGGGCCGGGCGGCGGCTTCCCGGGCGGCGGCGGGGTACCGGGCGGTGGCGGACTACCGGGCGGCTTCGTCCCTGGTGTCGTACCGCCGGGCATCAAGCCGCCGGGCTCGGCCAACCTCGGCGGGGGTGCGGGCGGCGCCGGTTCGGTCAAGCCGCCGTCGTTCTCCGGACCGGGCACCGTGGGCGGACTGAAGCCCGGGGCGGGCGTGGGCGGCATCGGCACCCCCGGCGGCGGGTTCACCGCGCCCGGTGTCCCGGGCTTCGGCCCGCCCGGCGGCGCGAGTCCCGGTGCGGGCGGCAGTCCCGGGCTGCCGGAGAAGCCGGACGCGAACGGGCTGCTCGGCAACAGCGACGACTTCGCCCCCGGTGCCGTCGACGGTGTGGACATCCCTGCCGCTCCCGGTGGCGCCGTGCCCGGTGGCGGCGGCTTCCAATCGCCGATGATGCCGGGCATTCCCGGCGCGGGCGCTCCCGGTGCCGGTGCCGGTGGCGGCTCCGGTGTCCCCGAGGCGCCGGATGCCAAGGGCCTGGTGGAGGGCGACGAGGCGGACTGGCGGTCACCCGGGTTCGACGGCGTGCAGGTTCCCGGCGCACCGGCCGGCGTCTCGGCCGGCGGCGCCGGGCTGGGCGCCGGCATGCCGCCCATGCCCGGCATGCCGGGACCCGCAGGTGGCGCGACGAACCCCGGTGGGACCGAGTCGCCCGACGCCCGGGGACTCGTCAGCGGAGACCCCGAGAACTGGGGACCGGTGGGCGTGGACGCGGGCGTGCCGGACGGGTCGGGCGGCGCGCCGGCCGGTGGCGACGGGCTCGGCGTCGACGGCCCGCAGATCCCCGCCGCGCCCGTGGCTCCGGGCGTCGGCGTCGACTCGCCGGTCACGGCGCCGGCCGGTGCCGCGATGCCGATGATGCCGGGAGCGCCGGGCGCGCCGGGCGCCGGTGCGGGCG
>NZ_JBXUOV010000065.1:0-29810 GCF_057196585.1 Micromonospora sp. ATLC20 | reverse complement strand
CGCCCGGCCCGAAGCGCAGCTCACCGCCGGGGGCCGGCACGCCACTCGCCGCCCGCGCGTGGCCGCTCCGATCCGCGTACGCCCCGGCGCCCGTCGCCGCCGTCCCGGTGGGCTGGCCCCGATGCGGTACGCCGGTGGGCTGCCAGGAGGCGGTGGGCTGCCACGATGCTGTCGGTTCCGCACCGGGACGCGGGGCCGGCTCCGCGCTCGGACGCGGGTAGACGGTGGCCTGCCCCGCCCCGCTGTCCGGAGCCGCCGGGAGATGAACGGTCGCCTCGCCCGCGTCGGCTGCCCGGCCTGGGGGCAGGTGCACAGTCGGTTCGGCATCCGGCGGTGTCGGCGTGGCCGAGGCGGCGAGGTCTGCGGTGCGGTCGTCCCCGCCGGGGATAGCGGTCAGGTGGACCGTGGGCTCGGCGGTGTCCGCGGCGCCGGTGATCGGCAGGGCGCGGGTGGGCAGCGCCTCGGTGGGCTCGTCGGGGCGGGTCACGCCGACCGTCCCCGGGACGGGCTGCGGTGCGGAGCAGCGGGCACTGTCGTACTCCTAGCCGGGGGTGCAGTCGTGGTAGAGCGTCACGTACACCGGTGACGTCGAGGTGGTCGTGTTGCCGGCGGCGTCGGCGGCGGTGACCCGGATGGGGATGCGGGCGCTGCGCTCGGGCGTGGACAGCGGCCCGAGCGTGCCGGTGAACAGCCCGCGCCCGGCGGCGGCCATCCGGATCGTGCCGGTGGCGCCGTCGACTGTGTAGCCGAAGGTGACTGTGAGCGCGGCCGGGCCGCTGCGGTCGTCGGTGACGGTGGCGGTGACCGTGCTGCTCTTCGCGCCGTAGGGGCAGCCCTTCGGGTCCAGTTCGCCCGGGTCGGCGCTGACGCCGTCCACGACCGGCGCTGTCACGTCCGGTGGGGGCGGGCTGGTGGTGCGTGACGCGCTGGGGGTGGGTGTGCCGGTTCGGGTCGGCGTCCCGGTCGGGTCGGGGGTGGCCGACGGCGCGGGAGGTGACGGCGCGGCGGACACGGTGGACGGGCTGGGTGTCGGTGACGGGCTGGGCGTCTCGGTGCCGGTCGGGTCCGGTACGGGTGCGCCGGTGGTGACGGGGGCGGCGCTCGCGGGGCCGGTCGGACCCGCGGCGGACGTGTCGTCGTGGGCGGCGTAGCTGTAGCCGGCGCCCCCGGCCAGGACTGCGGCGACCAGGGCGCCGGCGGCGAGCGCGGTACGGGTGCGGCCCTTGCGGAACCGTCCGCCCCGGCCGGTGGTGGTCGTGCCGAGTTCGGTGTGCGCGACGGCGGTGGCGCCCTCGGCCCGGTCCGGGAACGGCCACAGCGCGGCCAGCAGCGCTGCCCGCCGGGCCAGCTCGCGCAGCCCGCGTTCCTCCCATTCCGGGCCGTAGCCGGTGCCGGCGACCCGTTCCAGCAGCTCCAGGAACGCCTCGGCGGACGGCGGGCGCTCGTCGGGGCGTTTGGCCATGCCATGGCGCAGCAGTTCGTGCACCGGCGGGGGTGCCGCCTCGGCGGGGATCGGTGCGCTGGCGTGCTGGTCGCGCAGGGACAACAGGTCCGGCCCCTGGTACGGGGGCCGGCCGGTGAGGCACTCGAAGAACGTGGCGGTGGCGGCGTAGACGTCGCACGCGGGGCTTGCCGGGGCGCCGGTCCACTGCTCGGGGGCCATGTAGCGGGGCGTGCCGGACACCGTGGTGTCGGAGCCCTGGCCGATGGGCATGGCGATGCCGAAGTCGGCGAGTTTGCTCAGCCCGGCGCCGGTGACAAGCACGTTCTCCGGTTTGTAGTCGCGGTGCACGACACCGTGGGCGTGTGCGGCGGCCAGGCCGGCGAGTGAGCCCTTGAGGACGCAGAGCGCGGCCTCGGGTGTGGTCGGGCCGTGTTCGCGCAGCATCTGGCGCAGTGAGACGCCGTCGACCAGTTCCATCACGATGGCCGCGCCGTGCGGGCTCTCCACGTACTCGTAGAGGCGGCTGACGTGCGGGTCGTCGATCTCGCCGAGGAGCCGGGCCTCGGTGCGGAACGCGCTCCGGAATGCCGAGTCCTCGCCCAGGTCGCGGATCAGATACTTGATCGCGACGGGGGTGCCGGTCGCGTCGTGGGTGGCGAGCACGACGCTGCCCGACGCGCCGGCGCCGAGCCGGCGGACCGGGGTGTATCCGGACAGTTCCCAGCCGCTCATGCGACAGACTCCACGGCGTCCCACGGGCGGATGTCGGACGCCGCCTCGCTCGTCATTCTCACCGTGGCGCAGCCGCGGGCCATCGCCGCAACGGCTGCTTCCGGACGCCGACCGGCGCCCGGGCGCTCGCGCGGCGCGGCACCGCACGACAGGTGGTCGGTATCGGACACACCGCCACGATTACCAGACCCCGGCAACCGCCGTCAGCTCGTCGATCATGAAGTTGACAGGGACAAAGAGGACAGACATCGCCGTCAACTTCATGATCGGCGGAAAGGGAGCACGGCGGGAGAGGGTGCGCGGGTTCAGCGGCGGCGGGGTGGGGGGATGCCTGCGGGTGGAGGGGTGCGGAGCAGCCAGAGGGGGTTGCTCGCGCCGACTATCTCGCCGTCGCGGTCGCGGACCTGGGTGCGGACGTACGTGCCGGCGCCGACGCGCACCGGCAGGTCGTGCCAGCCCTGCCGCAACTGCCGCCAGGGGACCTGCCCGACCCGGACCGCCGGTGTCGGGTCCGCGACACCGGCCCGGTCGACCTCGCCGGTGACCGTCTCCAGCGTGGCCCCGGCGGGCAGGTCGGTGGCGCGCAGCCGCACCGTGACGGTGTCCTCGGCGAGCACGGCGAGCGCGCCCATCGCGCTGCGGCCGCCCAGCTCCAGGTCCAGCGCGCCCCGGTAGCCGGCCAGGTCGGCGAACCACGCCTGCCCGGCGCGCAGCGCCGCGACCAGGTCGTCCCGGCCGGTCGAGGCCGCCCACACCGAGGTGACGTTGCGGTCCCGGCCGGCCCGCCAGTCGGTGCCGTCGTGGTCGTCGGTGACCCCGACGGCGGTGAGCGGGATCGCGTTGCGGGCCGCCACGTCGTACGCCCAGAGGTGGTCCTCGACCGGCCGGCGTCCGATCTCGATCAGGTCGACGCCGAGCGCGTTGCGGCTGACCAGCAGGCGGGCCAGGGACTCGCGGCGTTCGGTGTCCAGCGGGTGGTTCCAGCACACCACCCCGCCGTGCGCGTGCAGGAACTCCACCATCCGCTCGGTGGCGTCGACGTCGTTGTCCCGGTACGGCGGGGACGGGAAGCGCGGCAGCGTGCCGTCGCCGCCGAACCAGTTGAGGTGCCGCACCATCGACACCTCGTACGCCCGGTGGTGGGTGACGCCGGGGTACGCGCCGTCGTAGCCGCGCAGCACCTCGGCGCGCAGCTCCTCGCCCGCCTGGCCGGCGCGGCGCGCGCGGTCGAAGACGAGCCGGTCCACCAGGTAGGCGCCGCGCCCGCCACCGGCCACCGTCACGCCGAGGCGCAGTCCGCGCAGCGAGTTGTCCCCGGCGACGATGTCGGGCCAGAGCCGCCGTACGTCGGCGAGCAGGCCGAACGTGTGCCGCCGCCACGCGCCGGGCGGGGCGGGCAGCTCGACGGTGCCGTGCCGGCCGTCCACCGTGTGCCGGACCGTGTCGACGCCACCGAGGCGGTAGCGCAGCACGAGCTGCCCGGCGGGCCGCCCGGGTCCGGCCGGGTGGTGCGACAGTGCGAGTTCCACGGTGAGCGTGGCGTCCCGGCCGGCGGCTTCGGGGCGTACGTCGAGGTGCAGTGTGGTGTCGGAGATGTTTGAGGTGTGCGTCCAGTTCCACGCCTTGCCCGCGTACCAATGGGTGCCGGAACCAGCGGCGGTCAGGCGCAGCGCGCGGCCCGGGCCGTCGGGGGCGTCCGGCGCGTCCACGAAGTCGGCGGCCGAGCCGGTCAGCCGTCCCTCGGTGGCGGGCTGCCAGGTCCAGGCCAGGCCGCCCTCGCGTTCCTCCGGGCCGTCGAAGTGGACGACCCGGCGATGGTCGTGGGCGGCGACCCGGAAGTCGTGGTCGGTCCACCACAGCACGTCGACGCCGTTGCGCCGGGCCTGGTCGAGGTGGGCGGCGTAGCTGGCCACGCCCTCGCTGAACGAGGCGTGCAGGTGCATCGCCATGCTGACCGGCCGCCGGCCGCGCGGCGGGGGCGGCGGCCGGTCGTTCGTGGCGGCCAGCCCGACCGGCACGCCGATCCCGGCGACCGCCAGCCCGCCCGCGGCCACGAGCACGCTGCGCCGGTCCAGCCGCCCGCGACCCGCCATGCCACTCCCCCCGTCCGCCCGGGGCCAGCGTACGGGCGCAACCTCAGCGCGGGGGCACCGCCACCCGGGCGGCGAGCGGGCGTCCGGCCAGCCGCCGGATCGTCAGGTACGCCTCGCAGCCGAGGCAGAGCCCGAACGCGGCGTTGAGGAACGCGGCGGCCAGCGCCGCACCGGTGGCGGCCAGGCCGAGCGCGGGCAGCCCGGCGAACCAGCCGGCCGCGCCGGCGACGCTGAAGACCAGGCCGACGACCTGGGCGAAGCGCACCGGCGCGACCGGCTCCAGCTCCGCCGGCGGGTCCAGCCGGGGCGCCACCAGGGCGCGGAACAGCAGGCCGTACGGCCCGACGCGGGGGTTCAGGGCGGTGAACGCGAACACGACGGCCTGGGCGAGCAGGAGCAGTCCGGAGCCGGTGACGAGGACGATCGCGAGGACGACTGTGGTGAGGACGGCGGCGAAGCGCGGTCCCCGGGGATCGAGCAGCATGGGGTGGGTCCGTTCGTGCGGGGGCGGTCGGTCAGGCGGGACGCGCCGCCGCACAGAGGCTCGTGGCGAGCCGGCCGTGGTCCACCACCCGGCGGCGGGTCAGCCGTACGCCGGTCATCGCGCCGCCCCGGCCGTGAGCGCGTCGATCAGGTCGTCGCGGTCGGGCACGCCGGCGGCGCGGCGCACCACGCGGCCGGCGGCGTCCACCAGCAGCACCGTCGGGGTGCGCCACACGTCCAGTTCCCGGGCCGCGTCGAGGTGTTCGTCCACGCCGACCTCCCGCACCGCGACCCCGTCGACGCGGGCGGCGACGTCGGCGAGCACCCGGCGGGCGGCCCGGCAGGGCGCGCAGACCGGTGCGGAGAACTGGACCAGCGTGACCTCGCCGGGGCGTACCCCGAGGGCGGTGAGGGTGGCCCGGTGCGGCGCGTCGGCGGCCGATGGGCGCTTCCGGACGGCGCGCAGCCGCCCGTCGTGGCGGCGGCGCCACCAGCCGAACGCGGTGGCGGCCGCGAGCACCGCGACGAGCACGACGATCCCGGTCAGGCTGGGCGACTGCACCGGCCCAGGCTGCCACGGCGGGTCGCGGAAGACCATGGTCCGTCCCGGTCAGCGGACGTGAGATCGCCTACTCCGGCGGTAGGAGCAACCGGCCCACCGGCCGGCGAACGTCGCTTTTGTCCTCTGGCGCGCCGCGCGAGCTTGGCAATATTCTCCACCACGCGCGCAGTCGTTGCAGTTCCTTTACATCGCCCGGCGCCGGCCGGGCCATCGAGGAGGCGAGATGCACTTCGACCACCCCGAGCTGGACCGCCGTACGCTGCTGCGGGCCGGCCTCGGCGCCGCCGCGGTCGCGGTCGTCGGCAGTGAGCTCGCCCTGCCGGCCGCCGCGCAGGCCGCGCCGGGCGCGGACCTCGACTGGATCATCAGCTGCGACGAGTGGGCCGCCCGCCCGCCGGCCGACCCGCTGTCGGTGAGCGCGATCCCGACCAACAAGATCATCGTGCACCACATGGCGTTCCCGAACGTCACGGACTACTCCGAGGAACACGCCAAGCAGCTCGCCCGCGACTGCCAGGACCTGCACATGGACGGCAACGGCTGGTCCGACACCGGTCAGCACTTCACGGTGAGCCGCGGCGGTCACGTCCTGGAGGGACGCCACGGCAGCCTGGACCGGCTGCGGGCCGGCGACCGGCAGATGATCGCCGCGCACTGCCCGGGCGAGAACGGGCGAGCCATCGGCATCGAGAACGAGGGCACCTACGTCACCGAGACGCCGCCGGAGGAGCTGCTCGACTCCCTCGCCCGGCTGTGCACCGCGATCTGCCGGCAGTACGGGCTGCACGCGCACGACATCTTCGGTCACTGGGACTTCCGCGCCACGCTCTGCCCGGGCGCGATGTTCTACCGGGAGTTCCCGGCGCTGCGCCGCGCGGTGTTCCAGAAGCTGGGCACGAAGCTGGGCGACGTGCCGGCCCGCCGCTGGCCGGACATCTGGCGTTTCGTCGGCGGCCCGGTGGTCCAGGTCGCGCAGTACCTGCTCACGTTCCGCGGCTACACCGTGCCGGTGAACGGCGTGTTCGACGCGGCCACCGTCGCCGCGGTCCAGGACTGGCAGGCGCGCAACGGCATCCCGGTCGACGTCGACGCCACGCTCACGGCGCCGACCTGGGAGACCCTGGCCCCGGAGCTGGACCAGAAGTCGTCGGGCGTCCCGGTGGTGGCCGCGCAGTTCATGCTCGCCTCCAAGGGCTACGCCGAGGTCACCCCGACCGGCGAGTACGACCACGCGACCCGCACGGCGGTGAAGGACCTCCAGCGCCTGCACGGACTACCGCCCAACGGCAAGATCAGCACCACTACCTGGTGCGCGCTGGTGGGGGGTGTGGTGCGCCAGTCGTTCCACAAGCACTGACGGCGCACCGGCGGGGAGAGCGGTGGGGGTGGCAACGGCGCCACCCCCACCGCGTCGTTCCGGGACGGATCGCGGCGAAACGTCGGCATTGACGACTGGTGAACGACGGCTATCCCGGACGGCTGTGGTGCGCCGATCATTGCCCGCAGATAGATATGAGTCATTCTCACCTCCGGGCAGAACGCCCGGGCACGGAGGCCGAGACGCCGTCAGCCGGGCGTACCGAACGGCCCTACTCCGCGTCCCCGGAGGATCGCCATGCCATTACCCGCCATCCGTGCCCGCCTCGCGGCGCTCACCGCCGCCGCCCTCACCGCGAGCGTCCTGACGGTCGTCGCGCCGTCACCGGCGCTCGCCGCCACCACGTTCACCCCCGACGACTACTGCCTCGGCCAGTGCGCGGACATCCTGCCCCCCGGGCAGAACGGCAACGCCACGCTCGCCGGCATCCTGGCCCACCAGGCGCTCGGCACCCGCCCGGCGCACTCCAGCGACCAGCTCGACGAGTACGCCAACCTGGTCTACAACTACGCCGGGCTGACCGACGAGCAGATCGCCCACTTCTACAACGACGCCTCGTTCGGCGTCCCCGACGCCCAGGTCGAGAGCACGATCTCGCCGCGCTCGGACGTCACCATCGTGCGGGACAAGGCCACCGGCGTCCCGCACGTCACCGGCACCACCCGCTCCGGCACCATGTTCGGCGCCGGGTACGCCGGCGCCCAGGACCGGCTCTGGGTGATGGACCTGCTGCGGCACGTCGGCCGCGGCAACGTCACCTCGTTCGCCGGCGGCGCACCCGGCAACCGGGAACTGGAACAGAGCGTCTGGGCCAACTCGCCCTACACCGAGGCGGACCTCCAGGCCCAGGTCGACGCGCTGCGCCTCAAGGGCACCCGGGGTCAGCAGCTCTACACCGACGTCGTCGACTACATCGCCGGCATCAACGCCTACATCGACAAGTCGATCGCCGACGACAACTACCCCGGCGAGTACGTGCTCACCGGCGCCGGGAAGCCGAAGCACTTCACCATGACCGACCTGATCGCCACCGCCGGTGTCATCGGCGGGCTGTTCGGCGGGGGCGGCGGCAGCGAGATGCAGTCCGCGCTGGTGCGGGTGGCCGCCCGGGCCAAGTACGGCCCGACCGAGGGCGACCGGGTCTGGACGGCGTTCCGCTCCCAGAACGACCCGGAGACCGTGCTGACGCTGCACGACGGGCAGAGCTTCCCGTACGGCGCGACGCCGCCCGGCGCCACCAGCGCGGTGCTGCCCGACGCCGGCACCGTGGTCGCCGAGCCGCTCGCGTACGACGCCACCGGCGGAGCCGCCGCCCGCACCGGCACCAGCGCCGCCACCAAGGACCTGGTCGGCGGCCTGTCCAACCTGCGGGCGCACGGCATGTCAAACGCGGTAGTGGTCTCCGGCCGGCACACCACCACCGGCAACCCGGTCGCCGTGTTCGGCCCGCAGACCGGCTACTTCGCCCCGCAACTGCTCATGCTCCAGGAACTGCAGGGACCGGGCATCAGCGCGCGCGGCGCCGCGTTCGCCGGGCTGAACCTCTACGTGCTGCTCGGCCGCGGCCAGGACTACGCGTGGAGCGCCACCTCCGCCTCCCAGGACCTGACCGACACGTACGCGGTGCCGCTGTGCACCACCGACGGCAGCGCGCCGACGCTGCGCTCCAACCGCTACCTCTTCCGCGGCCAGTGCGTGGCCATGGAGGTGCTGGAGAAGCGCAACTCCTGGTCGCCGACGCTCGCCGACTCCACCCCGGCCGGCGCGTACACGCTGCGCGCGCTGCGCACCAAGTACGGGCTGGTGTCCTACCGAGGGCTGGTCAACGGGCAGCCCACCGCGTTCACCAAGCTGCGCTCCACCTACCGGCACGAGGCCGACTCGGCGATCGGCTTCCAGGCGTACAACGACCCGGCGGCGATGGGCAGCGCGGCGGCGTTCCGGGCGTCCGCGGCCAGCGTCGGGTACGCGTTCAACTGGTTCTACGTCAACTCCACCGAGGCGGCGTACTACAACTCCGGCTCGAACCCGGTGCGCTCCTCCGCCTCCGACCCGAACCTGCCGATGAAGGCCGAGCCGGCGTACGAGTGGGCCGGCTGGAACCCGGACACCAACGACGCCACGTACGCCCCGGCGTCGGCCCACCCGCAGTCGGTCAACCAGGACTACTACGTCAGCTGGAACAACAAGCAGGCGCGTGACTTCGGCGCGGCCGACGGCAACTTCAGCTACGGCGCGGTGCACCGGGGTCAGCTGCTCGACGGCCCGGTGAAGGCGGCCATCGCCCAGCGCAAGGTCGGCCGCGCCGACATCGTCCGGATCACCGCCGAGGCGGCGGTGACCGACCTGCGCGGTCAGCAGGTGCTCGGCGAGCTGCTGCGGGTGCTCGACAGCACGCCGGTCACCGACCCGGCACTGGCCGCCGCGGTGACCAAGCTGCGGGCCTGGCAGCAGGCCGGGTCGCGGCGGGTGGAGACGTCACCCGGGTCGAAGGTCTACCAGCACGCCGAGGCCATCCGGATCTTCGACGCCTGGTGGCCGCTGCTGGCCTCGGCGCAGTTCCGCCCCGGCCTCGGCCCCGACCTGTACGCCGCGCTCGTCGACGCGCTCGAAGTCAACGAGGCGCCCTCGGGCGGCCAGAACGGTGGCCGCGACGGCACCGTGAACTGGGCGTCGCAGGGGCAGGCGCACAAGGGCTCGGCGTTCCAGTACGGCTGGTGGGGTTACGTCGACAAGGACCTGCGGGCCGTGCTCGGCGACCCGGTGGCCGGCGGGCTCGGGCGCACGTACTGCGGCAACGGCAACCTGGGCGCGTGCCGGCAGGCGCTGCTCGACACGCTCGGCCAGGCCGCCGCGGCGCCGGCGACCACCGTCTACCCGGGCGACTCCTCGTGCGGTGCCGGCGACCAGTGGTGCGCGGACTCGATCGCCCAGTCCGGGCTCGGCGGCATCACCCACCCGCTGATCGCCTGGCAGAACCGGCCCACGTACCAGCAGGTCGTCTCGTTCCCGGCGCGCCGGGGCGACGCGGTGACCAACCTGGCGCAGGGCCGTACCGCCACCGCGTCCAGCACGCAGTTCCTGACCAGCAACACCCCGGCGAAGGCGGTCGACGGCAGCCTCGGCACCCGGTGGGCCAGCAGCTACAACGACAACCAGTGGCTGCGGGTGGACCTCGGCTCGGCCCGGACGATCAGCCGGGCGGTGCTGCGGTGGGAGGCCGCCTACGCCACCGGCTACCGGATCGAGGTCTCCGGTGACGGCAACTCCTGGCAGCCGGTTTTCAGCACCACCACCGGCAACGGCGGCGTCGACAACGTGACGTTCGCCCCGGTCAGCGCCCGCTACGTGCGGATGTACGGCGTCACCCGGGCCACCTCGTACGGTTTCTCGCTCTACGAACTCGAGGTCTACGGACGGTGAGGCGCACGCGACCGGCCGGCGGGTGTTCCCGCCGGCCGGTCGTCTGTGTCCGGGCAGGTCAGCCGCGCTCGTTCGAACATGTGTGCGAGGATGGCGGGGTGTCGAGCGAGGCCACCATCCTGCACGCCGACCTGGACGCGTTCTACGCCTCGGTCGAGCAGCGCGACGACCCCCGGCTGCGCGGCCGGCCGGTGATCGTCGGCGGCGGCGTGGTGCTCGCGTGCAGCTACGAGGCCAAGGCCCGGGGCGTGCGCAGCGCGATGGGCGGCCGGCAGGCGCGGCGGCTCTGCCCGGACGCCGTCGTGGTGCCGCCCCGGATGGCCGCGTACACGGCCGCCAGCCGGGCGGTGTTCGAGATCTTCCGGCACACCACCCCGCTCGTCGAAGGGCTCAGCATCGACGAGGCGTTCCTCGACGTGGGTGGGCTGCGGCGGCTCGCCGGAACGCCGGCCGCCGTCGCGGCCACGCTGCGGGAGCGGGTACGCCGAGAGGTCGGCCTGCCGATCACCGTCGGCGTGGCCCGGACGAAGTTCCTGGCGAAGGTCGCAAGCGGCGTGGCGAAGCCGGACGGGCTGCTGGTCGTGGAGCCGGACCGGGAACTGGCGTTCCTGCACCCGCTGCCTGTCGAACGGCTGTGGGGCGTCGGCCCGGTCACCGCCGCCCGGCTGCGCGACCGCGGCATCCGTACCGTCGGGCAGGTGGCCCGGCTGGACGAGCCGGCGCTGGTGTCGCTGCTCGGCGCGGGCGCCGGCCGGCACCTGCACGCGCTGGCCCACAACCGCGACCCACGGGCGGTGCAGGTGGGCCGCCGCCGCTCCTCGATGGGCGCGCAGCACGCGCTGGGAGGCGGCCCGCACTCCCCCGCCGACCTGGACGTGGTGCTGGCCGGGCTGGTCGACCGGGTCACCGGCCGGATGCGCGCCGCCCGCCGCACCGGCCGCACGGTGACGCTGCGGCTGCGCTTCGCCGACTACACCCGCGCCACCCGGTCGCACACGCTCGACGAGCCGACCGCGCAGACCGGGCCGCTGCGGGCCGCCGCCCGTGACCTGCTGCGCGCCGCGCTGCCGCAGATCGCGGAACGGGGCGTCACGCTGCTCGGCGTCTCGGTGGGCAACCTCGGTGCCGGGCACACGCAGCTCACCCTGCCGTTCACCGCCGAACCCGGCCCGGCGCTGGACGCCGCCGTCGACGCGGTACGGGACCGCTTCGGCGCACGGGCGCTGACCCGCGGCGTCCTGCTCGGCCGCGACCCGGGCGTCGAGATGCCCCGGCTGCCGGACTGACCGGCCGACCTCGTCCCGGAGTAGGAGACGCCCTCCGACCCGTGGCCGCGAACGCGGCCTGCGGGCGGGCGCGACCGGCCCGGTCCGTCACGAGCATCTACAGGCATGACTACCGTACGGAACCGGGCGGCCGGATGGCACCGCCCCCTGATGCTCCTCGTGTCCGCGATGGCGGTGCTCACCGTCGTCGCCGCGGTCGGCGTCGTCGCCGATCCGCGCGTGCTCACCGGCGCGCCCATCTGGGCCAAGCCGCTGAAGTTCGCGATGTCCTTCGTGCTCTACGGCGTCACGCTGGCCTGGATGCTGTCCCTGCTGCCCCGCCGTAGCCGGGCGGCCGAGCGGGCCGCCACCGTGATCGTGGCCATGTCCGTGGTGGAGATGGTCGTCATCGTGGGTCAGGTGCTCCGGGGCACCACCAGCCACTTCAACGGCACCACGTCGCTGGACGGAATGCTGTTCAGCGTCATGGGCGCGGCGATCATGGTGCTGTTCGCCGCCCAGCTCGTGCTGGCGGTCGTGCTGTCCCGCCGGTCCCTCGCGGACCGCGCCGGCGGGTACGCGGTGCGGCTCGGTCTCGCCGTGTCCCTGCTCGGCATGGTCGTCGCGTTCCCGATGGTGGCGCAGCAGCCGGCCGGCACGCCCGCCGGGATCAGCGGCGCGCACAGCGTCGGGGTGCCCGACGGCGGCCCGGGGCTGCCGCTGCTCGGCTGGAGCACCACCGGCGGCGACCTGCGCGTCGGGCACTTCGTCGGCATGCACGCGTTGCAGGCGTTGCCGCTGCTGGCGATCCTGCTCGACCGGTTCCTCGGCAGGCGGCTGGACGAGCTGACCCGGGCCCGGCTGGTGCTCGTCGGCGGGGCCGCGTACGCGGCACTGACGCTGCTCGTGACCGCCCAGGCCCTGCGCGGGCAGCCGCTGCTCGCGCCGGACGGGCTCACGCTCGCCGCGGCGGCCGCGCTGGTCGTGGCCACGGCGGCGGCCACCGCGCTGGTGCTGGCCCGCCGGGCCCGCCGTACCGAGGTGGTGCTGGTCGGATGAGCACCGCGCTGTTCAGTCTGACGTTCGCGCTCGCGGCGCCGTTCTGGGCGCTGATGATCCTGGCGCCGCGCTGGTCCTGGACCGGCCGGATCGTCGGCTCGCCGCTGATCGTGGCGCCGGTGCTGCTCGTCTACGCGGCCCTGGTGCTCCCCGCGCTCGGCACGGTGCTGCCGGTGGTGACCGCGCCCACGCTCGACGGCCTGCGAAACCTGCTCGGCACCGCCGACGGCGCGGCGGCGGCCTGGGCCCACATGATCGCCTTCGACCTGTTCGTCGGCAGGTGGATCTGGCAGGACTCCCGGGAGCGATGGCTGCCGGCCCTGCTCACCGCCCCGGTGCTGCTGCTCACCGTCCTGCTCGGCCCGATCGGGCTGGCCGTCCACCTCGGACTGCGGTCCGCGTGGCGGCGGCCGGCGAACGCGGTGGCTACGGCCGCACCGGTTGCCTAGGCTGACGCGGTGGGCTGGACCGGTCGGCTGTTCGACGCGCGGGACACGTTCGCGCGGGTCCTGCTGCTGGACCTCAGCGGCATCGGCTACCTGGTCTTCGGTCCGCACGGGAACTCGGCCGCCACCGGTACGCAGTGGGCGCTGGCGGTCCCGGCGTTCCTGCTGGCCCTGCTGTGCCACCGCCGGCCGCTGCTCAATCTGCTGATCCAGTCGGCGCTGCTGGTCGCCGCGCTCGTGCTGGTCGACGACGTGGTGATCAACCAGGTCGGTGCGAGCTGGGCGCTGCTGGAGCTGACCATGCGGGCCACCCGGCCACGCACGATCTGGCTCGGCGCCGGGCTGCTCGCCGCCGTCGACCTGACCGACCTGATCGGGCTACCGGTCCGCGCGGCGTTCACCGGCCTGTTCGGGCTGGCCGTCACCGTCGGCCTGCCGCTGCTGCTCGGACTGGTCGTGCGGACCACCCGGGAACTCGGGCGGCAGGCCGAGGAGCGGGCCGAGGCAGAGCGGCGCCGGCGCGAGTCGGAGAGCCGGGCGGCCCGCGCCGACGAGCGCGGCGCCATCGCCCGGGAACTGCACGACGTGCTCGCGCACCATGTCGCGTCGATGGTGCTGCGGGTCGGGGTGGCCCGGCACGTCCTGCCCGACCTGGATCCCCGGGTCGGCGAGGTGTTCGACGACGTGCACGCCACCGGCACGGCCGCGCTGACCGACCTGCGGCGGCTGGTGGCGGTGCTGCGCGACCCGGACGGCGTCCGGGGCGACGCCGCGCTGACCGCGATCGAGCCGTCGGCGCTGCCGGCCGCGCTCGGCGCGGCGGTTGACCGGGCCCGGCAGGCCGGCGTCGTCGTGGAGGCCGACGTCGACCCCGCGATCGGCACGCTCGACGCGGTACGCGGCCAGGCGGTGCTGCGACTGACCCAGGAGGCGTTGACGAACGTGGCGAAACACGCCGGCGCGGCGGCCCGCGCACACCTGAGCGTGTCGGTCGAGGACGGCGCGGTGCACTGGGCGGTCACCGACGACGGGCGGGGCGCCGCGCCGGCCGGGGTGCCCACCGGCGGTGGCCACGGCATCGTCGGCATGCGTGAACGGGTCGAGGTGCTCGGCGGGCGGCTGGAGGCCGGGCCCACCGGGTCCGGCTGGCGGGTCCGGACCGTGCTGCCCCCGGCCGGGCCCACCCACCAGGCGCCTCGGCCCCGCGCCGGCATGCCGGAGCCGGCGTGATCCGGGTGCTGCTGGTCGACGACCAGCACCTCATCCGGGCCGGCCTGCGGATGCTCTGCGACGCCCAGCCCGACCTCGAGGTGGTCGGTGAGGCCGACAACGGCCGGGACGCGGTCGCCCTGGCCGCCCGGCTACGACCCGACGTGGTGGTGATGGACCTGCGGATGCCCGGCGTCGACGGCATCACCGCGACCAGCCGCATCCTCGCCGACCGGCCCGCCACCCGGATCATGGTGCTCACCACGTTCGGCGACGACGACCACCTCTACCCCGCGCTGACCGCCGGCGCCTGCGGGTTCCTGCTCAAGGACGCGCCCCCGGCCGACCTGCTCGACGGCGTCCGCCGCGCCGCCGCCGGCGACAGCCCGTTCAGCCCGGACGTGCTGCGCCGGCTGGTCGACCGCGCGGTGCACGCCCGCGCAGGCACGCCCCGGCGGACGGCCGACCTGACCGCCCGCGAGCGGGACGTGCTGGACCTGGTCGCCGACGGCCTGTCGAACACCGAGATCGCCGAGCGGCTGCACATCGGGGTGACCACAGTGAAGACGCACATCACCAGCCTGATGACGAAGACCGGCAGCGCCAACCGGGTACGCCTGGCGCTGTGGGCACGCGGCGGCTGACCGGGTCACTCCTCGATCGCGCCGCCCACCGCCCGCAGGTGCGCCCGGAACGTCAGCGCCGGATCCGCCTCCCGGGCCGCCAGGTACGCGCCGAACCCGACCTGCGCGCGCAGCGACTCCCCGGCCCGGATCCGGCCGGCCTGCCGCCGCTCGGTGTCCCGGATGGACTCGGCCAGGTCGAACAGCTCCCCGGCCCGGTCGGCGGCCAAGAACACCACGCCGTCGTCGTCGGCCAGCGCCAGATCCCGCGGCCCGACGGTGAACGGCCCGACCCGGGCGTGCGCCAGCGCCCCGTCCGGGCGCGGGTCCAGCTCCAACGGCCCGCTCGGGGTGGCGCCGAGGCTGAACACCGGCAGCCCGACCGCGACCAGGTCCGCGGTGTCCCGGTGCGCGCCCCACACCACCAGCCCGGCCAGGCCGGCGGCCCGCGCCTCCAGCACCACCAGGTCGCCGACGCAGGCCCGGTCGGTGCGCCCGCCGTCGTCGACGACGAGCACGTCCCCCGCTGCGGCCTGCTCGATCGCCTCCAGGAAGACGTCCACGCTGCCGGCGTGCCGGGCCGGGCGGACCGGGCCGGCCAGGCGCCGCCCGGGCAGCACCGGGACGACGGCGGCCGGGGCGCAGCGGACGGGAACACCGGCGCGCAGGCAGGCGTCGGCGACGTGGGCGGTGCTCAGCGCGGCGAAGCGCGCGGCCGGCGCGTCGTGACGGATGTCCATGCGCCGACGCTAGCCAGCCGGACCGGCCCGGGCAGGTGCCAGTTGACGCCCGGTGGCCTTCGGCGGGTGCCGGACGCCGGGCCGGCGCGGGACCGGCCGGCTCATCCGGGCCCGGACCGGCGGGCGCGCCTCCGACTCCCCCGCGCCGGCGGCCCGGCGCACACTGCCGTTTGCGTCCTCGGGCCGGCAGCCGGTGGCCCGCAGCAGCTCGCTCTGCGCGGTCCGCAGGTCGCTGATCATCGCCTCGCCGAACGCGCGTACGCCCTGCGACCAGGCGCGCCCGGCCAGCTCGGCGCCCTGCCGGACCAGCTCCCGGGTGCGTTCCAGATCCGCACCGGAGTTGCCGGCCCGCTTCAACTCCCGTACCGCCTGGCCGAGGCGGGCCACCGCGTCGGGCAGCGCGGGCGGAATCGGCTCGTCGTACTGCAGCGCGGTGGCGGAGCGGCGGGCGATCGAGCGGGCGTACAGCACCAGGCGTTCGAGGTGCTGGGTCGCTTCGGCGTACCTGTGGAACTGGGCGCGGCGGTGCCATCGCGCCGGCGCGATGGTGACCACCTCCTCGGCCCCGCTGAGTGCGTCGTTGAGCCGCCCGATGTCCGGTTCGATCCCGCGCAGGTCCTCCAGGGCGCGCTGGGCCGCGTCGGCGTCGCGGCGGGTCAGCGCGTGGGCGACGGCGTCGAGCTGCTCGGTGAGCCGGGCGACCACCGGTTCCACCGCCCGGTCCAGCACCCGGATCGGGTTGACCGGCAGCAGCAGCGCCACCACGAACAGGCCGACCAGGCCGCCGACCAGCGCGTCGAAGATACGGGGCAGCTCCAGGCCGGGCTGCACGGGCGCGAGCGTGGCGATCAGCACCGCCGTACCGCCGGCCTGGCCGACGAGCGCGCCGCCGCGCCCGGCCACCAGCAGCGCGGTGGCGATGGCCAGCGTGACCACCAGGCCGGTCTGCCAGGATCCGCTGCCCAGCAGCGCGCGCAGCAGGTCACCGACCAGGATGCCGAGGCCGACGCCGATGAGCAGCTCGAACGTGCGCCGGGCACGCTGGCCGATGGCGGTGGCGATGGTGCCGACAGCTGCGGCGGGGGCGAAGACGTGCGCGCCGGAGCCGAGCAACTCCTGGGCGATCAGCGCGGCGAGCGCCGCGGCCAGCCCGGCCTGCGCGGAGATCACCACGGTGATCTCCAGCTGGCGCAGCCGGTTGCGGCCGGCCGCGCCACCCTCGGCCCGGGCCCGGGACAGCGCGAGACCGCCCCGCTCGACCGCCCGGTCCAGGGGCGAGCGGACGGTGTCGGCGCGGCGGTCGGCCATGACGGCGGTTACCCGCCTCCGGACCGGTGAATCGTCCGCCGCGCTCCCGCGCGCCTTGGGCGGGTCAGCGGCGGAACGTGCGGTCAAGCAGGTCGAACAGCGCCGTCCAGTGCCGCTTCGTCGCCTCCTCGTCGTACATCGGGGTGTCCGACTGGGTGTAGCCGTGGCGGGCGCCGGCGTACACCTCGGAGCGGTACGTCACCCCGGCCGCGTCGAGCGTCTTCTCCAGCGTGGCGATCTGCTCGGCGGTCATCGACGGGTCGGCGTCGGCGTGCCCGAAGTAGAGCTCACCGGTCACCGCGCCGACGGTCAGGTGCGGGCTGTCCGGGGCGTCGGTGACCACCCGGCCGGCGTGGAACGCGGCCACCGCGGCGATCCGGTCCGGCAGCGCCTCGATCGCACGCAGCGCGTTCGTGCCGCCCATGCAGTAGCCGGTGATCGCCGCCGGTCCCGGCGCGACATCCGGGCGGGTGGCCAGGAAGTCCAGGTAGGCGGCGGTGTCGCGGGCCACCACGTCCGGCGTCAACGCGGCCATCATCGGCCCGATGCTCTCGAACAGGGCGCCCCGGCGGCTGTCGTCGGCGAGCGCGCCGAGGTCGATCAGCGGGGCCCGCCCGGCGCGGTGGAACAGGTTGGGGGCGAGCACCACGTACCCGCGCTCGGCGATCGTGGCGGCCATTTCCGCGACCCGGGGCCGCAGCCCGAACGCGTCCATGAACAACAGGACGGCCGGGAAGGGCCCGCCGGTCTCCGGCACGGCCAGGTAGGCGTCAGCGGTTCCGTCGGGGGTGGGCACGTCCACGGTCGTCGGCTGCACTGTCGGGGCCTCCTCGCTGCGGGTTCCGCGCTGCAGGCTACCCCCCGGCCCGGCGGCCGTTTGCGGAGGTCCAGCGTGGGAATCCGGCGATCCCGGCGGAGGAAGGCGGCGAGATGGACCAGGATCAGTTCATCGGCGCGGTGGCCCAGCGGTGCGGCGCGTCCGCGGAGCAGGCCACCGCGATCACCCGGGCGACCTTGACCACGCTGGCCGAGCGGATCGACGGCGGGGAGGCCCGTGACCTCGCCGACCGGCTGCCGGAGGCGCTGCGGGCGTACGCGTTCGGCCCGGCCGAGGACGCCGAACCGTTCGGGCTCGACGTGTTCGTCGAGCGGGTGAGCGGACGCGCCGACGTGGACGTGGACGCCGCCCGGGACGGCATCACCGCCGTGTTCGACGTGCTGCGCGACGCCGTCGACCCGGCCGCCTACGCGCAGGTCGTCACGCAGCTCCCGGCCGAGTACGGCGAGGTGGCCGACCAGAGCGCCCCGTTCGTGCGGCGCACGGCGTGACGGGCACGCGATGAGCGAGGACGCGCTGCGCCGGCCGCCCGAGGCCGACGCGCAGGAGCAGCGGCAGGACGAGACGCTCGTCGGCCCACCCGACACGGTCGACGCGGCGGTACCCGAGGCGAGCGCGGCGGACCTGGCCGAGCAGGGTGTGCTGCGCGCGCCGAGCGACCGGGCGGGCCTGGGCGAGTCGGTGCGCGACGACCTCACCGCCGCCGACGCGGTGGAGCAGAACACGGAGATCCCGCTGCCCGACGAGGAGCACTGGGCCTGACCGCCTCAGTGGTCCGGGCTGTCGGAGCGGGCCATCAGCCGCAACGCGTTCGGGTCCAGGCCGATCCGGACCGGTGTCTGCCCGTACGGCTCGCCGTCGACCTCTATCCGGGCCGGCCGGTCGGTGTCCAGCCACAGCTGGCGTACCGCCAGGAACGGCTCGTCGCCGAGGGTGCGGCGGTGGCCGGCCGCCGCGTTGCGCGCCGTCTCGCGCAGCAGCCCGCGCCGGGTCGGCCCACCCACCGGGTACGCGACCAGCAGCCGGTCGTCGGCGGTGGCGTCGGCGGTGATCGGCCGGCCGGCGTGGAAGCCGCCGTTCGCCACGTACACCTGGTGCGTGGTGAACGTGTGCTCGCGGCCCTCGGCGCGGACCGTCACGGCCAGCGGCCGGTGCCGGGCCAGCAGGCCCAGCCCGGTCAGCGGGTACGCGAGCCGCCCGACCACCCGCTTCAGCCCCGGCGGCGCGGCCTGCATGATGTCGGCGGACAGCCCGATCCCGACGTGGTTGGTGAACCGGGTGTCACCGATCAGGCCCAGGTCGACGTCGATGACCTTGCCGTCGGTGAGCACCGCGATCGCCGCGTCGAGATCGATCGGGACGCCGACCGTACGGGCGAAGTTGTTAGTGGTGCCCAGCGGCAGCAGGCCCATCGCGATGTCCCGGTGGGCGAGCAGCCGGGCCGCCGCGCCGACGGTGCCGTCACCGCCGCCGGTGACCAGCAGGTCCGGTCCCAGGTCGGCGGCCTCGGCGAGCACCCGGTCCAGCTCGCCGGGCCGGTCCACCGGGTACGCGCCGAGCAGCGTGAACCCGGCCGCGCGCAGCCGCGCGTGGACGGTGTCGTAGAGCCGCCGGCCGCGCCGGGAGTGGGCGTTGACCACCAGCGCCGCCCGCCGTCGTTCCCGGATCGCCGTCGACAGCTCCTGCTTGGTCCGCACGGATGCGACCCTATCCGGCGGCGCCGGGTCGCCGGTCGGCCGCCGCGCGCTGGTGGACGGCATCGGTTACCGTCGCGAGCGCCGTGATCGTCGATCTTCGAGGGTGGATGTCCCGATGAACCAGCCGGCAACGCCGCAGGTGACAGCGCCAGTGCCCCCGCAGCCGCACCGCCCGGCGCGGGCCCTGATCGGGCTGGCGCTGGTCGTCCCGGCGGTGATCGCCTGGGTCTGGTCGTACGTCCTGCCCACGCTGTCCACTGTGGCCCGCAGCTTCCAGGGTGACGGGCCGCGCGGCTCGGGCGAGTCGGTCGGCACGGCGAACTACGAGACCGCCTTCAGCTCCGGGTTCGCCGGGCAGGTCGGGTTCGCGGTGCTTCTCGGCCTGATCCCGCTGGCGGTGGCGCTGCTCGCCGCGCCGCTGCTCGCCGTCCTCGCCGACCGGGCCGGCCGGGCCACCCGCCTGGTCACCCGGGTCGTGCTGGCCCTGCCGCTCGCCGCGTACGCGCCGGTCGCGGTGCTGCTCGGCCGGCGTGGCGAGGCCATCGAGGCGGGCACCCTCCGGCAGGATCTCCAGTCCCCCCGGACGTTCCTCGTCTCGACGCTGGCACAGGTGACGTTCGGGCTGGTCGTCGCGGTGGCCGCGACGCTGTACCTGAGCGCCCTGCGCCGCCGCGAGCCCGACCACCGGCCCGCGCCCGCCATGCTGGCCGTCGGCGGGCTGCTCGGCCTGGGCGTCCTCGCCGCCGCCCTGCAGACGTACGCCGCCCCGGCGATCCTGACCGGCGGCGGGCCGACCGGAACCACCACGGCGACGCCGGTGTTCGCCGCGACGCAGACCGCCTTCCGCACGATGCGCCTCGGTGTCGGGTCCGCCACGTCGACGCTGCTGCTGGTGCTGCTCGGGCTGCTCGGGCTGGCCGCGGTGGCGCTGATCCTGGCCTCCCGGCTGCGCATCGAGTTCGACGGCTGGCGGGACGGCCCGGCCGTACGGGAGGCGGAGTCCTTCGCCGGCCGCCGGCCGCTGCTCGTCGGACTGACCGCTGTCGCGCTAGTCGTCGTCCTCGGCGTGACCGTCTGGGCGTCGCTGCCGTGGCTGCGGAACCTCTCCTCCGACGCCGGGCGGCTGCCCAACGGGGTCGAGACCTCGACCGTGTTCGCCAACACCTGGGTGCCGCCGCTGATGTCCACGCTCGTCGCGGTGACGGTCGCGGCGCTGGCCGGGTTCGGGATCGGCGCGCTGCGGCCGCTGGGACGCTACAGCGAACTGCTGCTGGTGCCGTTCGCGCCGTGGCTGTTCGTCGGCGTGGGCCCGCTGGCCATCGCCGGGTTCGAGCGCACCGAGGAACTCGACCAGCTCGGCATGTTCCTCGGCCTGGTGCCGCCGGTCTGGCTGTCCGTGCCCGCGCTGTTCGCCTTCACGCTGCTGTTCCGGGGCCAGCACGCGCGGTGGCGCTCCGGTGGCGACGCCGGCCGTACGCTGTTGCTGCCGGCGCTGCCGATGTTCGCGGTGACCGCGTTGCCGACCTGGCTGGCACACGCCCAGGGAACACTGTGGACGACGCTGGTGAGCCGGGGCCCGGACAGCCTCACCGCGCCGGCGCTGGTCCAGATGATCGCCAATCTCCGCTTCGGGCCGGAGGGCGAGCTTCCGCTGGGCCTGATCCTGCCGCTGCCGATGCTGCTCCTGTTCGTGGTGCTGTTCGTCGCGCTCATGATCGGCTACGTGGATCGGCTGGCCATCCGGACGGGCCGGCGGACCGACGCCGGCGAGCCGCCCGCCGGGGCGGACGAGCCGGTCCGCAAGGTCACCGCATAGGGAAACCCCCGATTACGGGCGGTGACGACGCACCTAGCGTCGGAGCCATGGCATCTGACGCGCTCACACCGGCCCGGACCATCCGTACCCGCCGCGCCCGCCTGGCGCTGCTGCTGCTGCTCGCCCTGCTCGCGCCGGCCGGGTGCGACTCCGGCGGCGGGATCGTCGACGCCGGGTCGGACGACACCGCGGCGGGCGAGGACGGCGGCGACCCGGACGCGGGCGCCGTGGACGACGTCCGGCCGCCGTGCCCGTTCACCGCCGCCCAGGTCTCCGAGCTGGTCGACCGGAAGCTACGCGACGAGGGCAACTGCTCGTTCGGCGACGGCATCGCCCAGCTGGCGGTCACCACCGCCTCGGCCACCGCCGGCAAGGCCACCTACGACTACCAGCACGACCAGGCCGGCCAGCAGTACGAGAAGGTCGTCGACCTGGACCGGGGCGAGCGGGGCTACCTCGCGGTCAAGGACGTCCGCGGCGAGGCGGTGCTGATCGACGGCAAGGGCACGTACACGGTGACCATCAGCAGCTTCGGCGGCGGCACCGCAGGCAACGAACAGATCCTGCGCCGCACGCTCGACGCGATCCCGGCCTGAGCGGGGGGCAGGCATGCGAACCCGCCGACTGATCGCGCTCGCGCTGGCCGCGGCCCTGTTCACCGCGTCCGCCGGCTGCGGCGGCGACGAACCGCCGGCCGCCGGTGGCACCGTACCCGGTGCGGGCACGCCGGTCGCGGACCCGGCCGGGGAGGCGCCGGCCGAGCCGAGCGCCGAACCGGTGGACGGCGCCGCCGATGCGCCGCAGGCGTGCACGCTGGTGTCGAAGGACGACGCCGAGCGCCTCGCCGGCACGCCGCTGGAGGAACCGGTGGTGGCCGGGCAGTCCTGCACCTACACCGGCCCGGTGAGCGGGCCGACCGCTCAGGTCGAGGTGTTCGTGGGCGAGGGCGCCAAGAAGTACCTCGACATCGAGCGGCAGCTCGGGCACGAGATCCGTGAGCTGACCGGCACGGCCGACGAGGCCCTGCTCACCTACGAGGCGTTCTTCCTGCGCAAGGGCGAGCTGTGGGTCGCGGTGCGGCTGATGCGGCTCAACGACCCGCAGGAGAACCGGGCGCCGCTGGAACGGCTCGCCCGTACCGTCGCCGGCCGGATGTGAGGCGGCCGGTGCGCGGCCGTCGGCTGCTCACGGCCGGCTTGGTGGTGCTGCTCGTGGTGACCGGCTGCGGCGGCCCCACACCGGGCCCGGCCGACGCGGGCGACGGCGAGCCCCGGTACGGGCAGGCCCCGGCGCCGGGCAAGGACGTCACGCTGCAACCGGACGTGGTGCTCGTCGGCGGGGGCAGCCGCACCGTGCGGTCGGTGAGCCCGGACGGGCTGATCTGGCGGCTCGACCCCGGCGCGCGCGACGCCGACCGGCTCGCGCCCGGCCGGGTCATGTTCCTCACCGGGCGCGGCGTGGGCCGGGTGCTCGACCTGGCCGAGGACGGCGACGACCTGGTCGTCACGATCGGCCCGGTCACGCTCACCGAGGTGATCCGCGACGGCACGTTCGGCGGGGACGGCGTCACCCTCGACAACCCGACCGTCTACGTGGCGGGTGAGCCGTCGTGGACCCGGGAGGTCGCGGCGGCGGGTGGCACGCTCGGCCGCTCCCGCCCGCTCACCGTCGCGCCCGCGCAGCCGCCACCCGCGCCGGGCGGGCAGGCCGCCGCGAGCGCCCACGGCTACCGGGTCCGGACGTTCTGCTGCGCCGGTGGCGTCGGCACGCACTTCACGTACGACGACGGCGGGCTCCGGCTGGCCGGCACCGTGACGCTGACCGTGGGCCGACCGGCCGCGTCGTTCCACCTGGCCATCGGCGCCGGCAAGGTGACCCGGGCCGAGCTGGAGATCGGCGGCGGCTTCGGCATCAAGGTGGACTTCACCGCCGGCATCGACGGCGGGCAGAACCACCGCCGGACGTTCCCGGTCCCGGTCGACATCGCGTTCCCGATCGGGCTGGTCGCCGGCCTGCCGCTGTCGTTCACGGTGAGCCAGACGCTTGAGGTGGCCACCGCGTTCGGCGCGAAACTGGGCACGTTCCGCGGCTCCGGCGAGTACGCCCTGGCCGGCAAGCTCGGGTTCGGCTACGCGGGCGGCCAGGTGGGCTCGCGCGTGACCGAGGGCTTCGCCCGCCGGGTGAGCCTGCTCGACTCGCTCACCGGTGTGCCGGTCGGCGTGATGGGGCTGGTCGTCCGGCACGGCGTGCGGTTCACCATGGGCATCAGCGCGTTCCTGTTCACCGCCGGGATCTGGTTCGAGCTGGTCACGTCGTACGGCGCCACCATCGGGTCCGCGCTCGGCGCGCCGTACGCGCTGTGCCGGGGCGTCGGGCTCGGCGTGCGGGCGCGGTTCGGGATCGGCTACCGGATCCTGGAACCCGTCGTCCAGGTGATCAACAAGTTCCTCAGCCTGCTCAGCCCGTCCCGGGCCCCACGGATACCGCCGATCGTGGCGTCCGGCGGGCCGAGCTGGAGCGCCGACGTCTACCGCAACCAGGAGGTGATCCCGCCCGTCTCGATATGCGGACAGGTTCCGGGCTAGGCCGCGCCGAAGCTCGGTTCGCGGGCGCCGCTGTGCCACCATCCCGCCATGGACGCCGCACTGGTCGGCCGCGACGCGGTCGTCGAGCGGGTGTGGCGTGCCCTGACCGCCGGTACGCCGGTGCTCCTCGACGGCCCGTCCGGCATCGGCAAGACCGCGCTGTGGCGGGCGGTGGTCGCCCACGCGGGGCGGACCGGCTGGCGGGTGCTGTCCGCCGCGCCCACCGAGGCCGAGACCGCGCTGCCGTACGCGGCACTCGCCGACGTGCTGCGCCCGCTCGCGGACGCGCTGCCGGGGCTGCCCGCGCCGCAGCGGGCCGCGGCCGACATGGTGCTGCTGACCGGCGAGCACGACGACGCGGTGGACGACCGGGCGGTGGGCGCGGCCACCCGTACGCTGCTCGACGCGGCGGTCGCTGGTGCGCCCCGGGTGCTGCTAGCCGTGGACGATCCGCAGTGGCTGGACCCGCCGAGCGCCCGGGCACTGCGGTTCGCGCTGCGCCGGCTGAACCGGTGGCCCGCCGTCCTGGCCACCCACCGCACCGGGGACGGCCCGCCGGTGCCGGTGCCGCTCGGGCTGGACGACGACCCGACCGGACGGCACCCGCTGCTGCGCGCCGACGTACCGCCGCTGGCCCCGGCGGACCTGCACCGCGTCCTGGCGGCCCGGCTCGGCGGCACGCTCAGCCGGCCGCTCACCGACCGGCTGGCCCGCGACGCCGACGGCAACCCGCTGCTCGCCATCGAACTGGCCCGGGCGGTGCTGCGGCTGCCCCGCCCGCCCGCGCACGACGAGGACCTGCCCGTACCGTCGTCGCTGCGCCTGCTGCTCGCGGAGACGCTGCGGGCGCTGCCCGGCCCGAGCCGCGACGCGGTGCGGCTGGCCGCGCTGCTGACCGTGCCGACAGTGCGCGACCTGGCGTCGGCGGGCGTGCCGGCCGGGGCGCTGGACGCGGCCGAGGACGCCGGGCTGGTCGTGGTCACGGCGAGCCGGATCGACTTCGCGCACCCCCGGTACGCGGCGGCGGTACGCGAGAGCATCCCGCCGGGAGCCCGGCGGCGGCTGCACGCGCTGCTCGCCGGCGCGGTCGCCGACCCGGACGAGCGGGCCCGGCACCTGTCCCGGTGCACCGTCGCGCCGGACGCCGCAGTGGCCGCCGACCTGGCCGCGGCGGCGGCCCGGCAGCGGATGCGCGGCGCGTCGGCGCTCGCCGCGGACTGGTACGCCCGGGCCGCCGAGCTGACCCCGCCGTCGGCGCCCGCCGACCGGAACCGGCGCCGCCTCGACGCGGTGCAGTGCCGCATCGACAGCGGCGACTACGCGGCGGCCGGGCGGGCCGCCGAGGCGGCGGCGGGTGAGCTGACCGGCGCCGAGCGGGGCGAGGCGCTGCTGCTGCGCGCGCTCGTCGCGTGGTGCGCCGACGACCTGGTCACCGCCGTCCGGGTCGCCGAGCAGGCGCTCACCGCCGCCGGGCCGGACGGGCACCTGGCGGGGCGCATCCACACCCACCTGACCATGTTCCACGACCAGCCGGAGATCGCCCGCCGGCACGCGCGGGCCGCGATCGCCCGCCTGTCCGACCGCGCCGAGCACCGCCCGCTGCTCACCGCCGCGCTGTTGCTGCTGTTCTTCCACGAGGTACGCGCCGGCGGCCCGGCGCCCACCGACCTGCTGGACCGGGCACTGTCACTGGAGGGCGGCGAACCGTCCTTCCTGGCCGGTTCGGTACCGGCGATCTGGTGGAAGTCGGTCGACGACCACGACCGGGCGCGGGCCCGGCTGCGCCTGATGCTGGACCTGGCGGTGGCGCGCGGCGACGATCCGCTGCGGCACGAGGTGCTGACCCACCTGGGCGAGACGGAACTGCTGGCGGGGCGTTTCGCCGAGGCCGGTACGCACATCGCCGCCGCCCGTGACCTGGGTGAGCAGCTGGGCACCGGGCTGGTGGGCGAGAGCTGGCTGGCCGGTGTGCTCGACGCGCACCGGGGGCGGCTGGCGCAGGCGGGTGCCGCCGCCGCCGGGCTGCGCCGCGACGACGTCCTCGGCGACGCCTGGAGCCGCCGGCTGCACCACCAGCTCACCGGGCTGGTGGCGCTTGCGTCCGGGGAGTGGGCCTCCGCCGCGGCGGCGTACGGCGCGCTCGCGGCCGACCTGGACGGGTCGGGCATCGCCGAACCGCTGGGGCAACGCTTCGAGCCGGACTGGATCGAGGCGTGCGTGGGCGCCGGTGACCTGGACACCGCGCACGCCGCGCTGGACCGGCTGGCCCGGCGCCACAGCCGGCTGCCGCGTCCGTGGACGACGCTGGGTCTGGCCCGTAGCCGGGTGCTGCTGGCCGGGGCGACCGGGACGGATCCGGGCACGGCACTGGACGCGCTGACGCAGGCCCGGGCCGCCGTGCCGGAGGCGGTGCTGCCGCTGGACCGGGCCCGGTGCCTGCTCGCCGCCGGGCGCGCGTACCGGCGGGTGCGGCGACGGCGGGAGGCGCGGGCGGCGCTGGACGCGGCGGTGGCCGAGTTCGACGCGCTCGGCGCGTCCGCGTTCGCCGACCGGGCGCGGGCGGAGCTGGGTCGCATCGGGGCCCGCACCCCGGCACCGACGACGCTCACCGCGACCGAGGAGCGGGTGGCCCGGCTCGCCGCGCGGGGGCAGACGAACCGGCTCATCGCCGACGCGCTCTACATCAGCCCGAAGACGGTGGAGGCCAACCTGGCCCGGGTCTACCGCAAGCTGGGCATCGCCAGCCGCGCCGAGCTGGGCGCGGCGATGGGCCGGCCGCCCGGCGACTGAGGCGGTCAGGACGCGGCGAGCGCGTCCAGGTGCGCACCGAGCAGTTCCCGGGCGCGCCGGGGCGGCATCCGGTCGGGGTGCAGCAGCGCGTGCAGCGCGAGCCCGTCGAGCACCGCGTGCAGCCCGGCGACCGCCTCGGGGTCGGCGGCCGGTTCCCCGGTGAGCAGCGTGACGGCGAACTCGACGGCGCGTCGGATGCCGTCGTCCGCCTCGGCCGTCCGGGCCCGGGCGGCCGGGTCGGTCGGGGCGCGCGCGGCGAGCAGCAGCCACACCTCGGCCTCGCGGACGCGCTGGCGGTCGAGCGGCAGCAGTTGTTCCAGGATCCGCTGGGCGACCTCGCGCGGGCTGCCGCTGCGGTCGCCTCCGGTGATCCGCTCGGCCGCCTCGGCCTGCACGTGCTCCATGGCGAACACCAGCAGCTCGGTCTGGGTGGCGAAGTAGTGCCGCAGTGCGCTCGGTGACCAGCCCGCCTCGGCCGCGATGCTGCGGACGGTGGCGGCGCCGACGCCGTCGCGGTAGACGACCCGCCACATCGCCCGCGCCAGTTCGGCACGGCGCGCGTCGTGGTCGACGATCTTGGGCACGGGCCCCTCCGGAACCTGGTTGACGAGCGCTGTTACGGTTATCGCACAGCGTACTAAAAAAGGAGACCGCATGCTCGTGGCAGTGATCGTCGGATGCGAGGTGGCGTTCTGGGTGGTGCTGCTCGCCGGACTGATCGCCCGGTACCCACTGCGCCGGCCCCGCCTCGGCGCCGCACTGCTGATCGCCGTGCCGGTCGTCGACCTGGTGCTGCTGGCCGCCACGATGATCGACCTGCGCCGGGGCGCGACAGCCACGTTCGCCCACGGCCTCGCCGCCGCGTACCTGGGGTTCTCGGTGGCGTTCGGGCACAGCATGGTGCGCTGGGCCGACCAGCGGTTCGCGCACCGGTTCGCCGGCGGCCCTCCCCCGAGCCGGGCACCCCGGTACGGGATGGCGCGGGCCCGGCACGAGTGGCGGGAGTGGGGCAAGGGCATGCTCGGCTGGGCGGTCGCCTGCGCCGTGCTGCTCGCCGGCATCGCCGTGGTGGGCGACAGCGAGCGCACCGCCGAGCTGTGGGCGTGGACCGGACGGCTCAGCCTGGTGATGGCGGGCTGGCTGGTGTTCTGGCCGGTCGCGTACACCGTCTTCCCGAAGCGGGCGCCGCGCGACGCGTGAGGTTCGTCCGTCACGTGCGGCGGCTGGTCGGCTGCGGCGTCCCGGCGGTCAGCCGGCAAGCGCGTCCGGCCAGGCGGCACGGACCAACGCGGGCAGCATCTCGCCGGCCGGGCCGCGCAGGTTCACCGCGCAGACCGCGTCCAGTGGTGTCGGCACCGGGTTCACCTGCACCACCGGGGCTCCGAGGCGGGCCGCGACGAGGGGGATCTCGGCGGCCGGGTGGACGAGCGCCGAGGTGCCGACTGTGAGCAGCAGGTCGCAGCCGGATGCCGCCTCGACCGCCGCGTCGAGCGCGGCCGACGGCAGCGCCTCGCCGAACCACACCACCCCGGGACGCACCGGCGCACCACATCCGGCGCAGGCGGGCGGCGTGACGCGCCCGTCCGGCGGTTCCGGCATGCCATCGGGTGCCACCGCGTCGCCGGGTGCCGCGTCGTCCTCACGCGCCGTTGCGTCCTCGGGGATCGGCGCGGGCCGGGCGCAGGCCGAGCAGCGGGGCGCGAACAGGCTGCCGTGCAGGCGTACCGGGGCCGGCACGCCACCGCGCTCGTGCAGGTCGTCGACGTTCTGCGTGATCACCACCGTCTCCGGTAGCCGGTCCTGGATCGCGGCCACCGCCCGGTGCCCGGGGTTCGGCCTGGCCCGGCGCACCCCGCGCCGGCGTGCCTCGTACCAGCCCCAGACCAGCGCCGGGTCGGCCCGGAACGCCGCCGGCGTCGCCAGCTCCTGCGGGTCGTACCGCTGCCAGAGCCCGGTCTGGGCGTCCCGGAACGTCGGCACGCCGCTCTCGGCCGACATGCCGGCCCCGGTGAACACCACCGGCCGCCGGGCGGCGGCGAGCAGCCGGCCCGCCCCGGCCAGCTCCGGCCCGGTCACACGTCCACCGTCAGCCGCACGTCGACCCGGTCGCCCAGCTCGATCCCCTCGGCCCGGCGCGCCGCGACCCGCAGCGGCACCACGTACCGGCCGTCCCTGGGCCACAGCGACGTCCGCCAGCCGGTGCCGCCGATGCGGACCGTCACCGGGATCATGCCCCAGCCGTAGGTGACCGACGCCGAGGCGGCCTCGATCGCCGCGCTCTGCTCGTCGGGCACTGTGACGAAGTGGTACGGCGCCGGACCGCGCCAGAACCACACCTCGCCGCTGAACGCCAGCTCCATCCGGTCAGGATAGGGGCCGGGACCGACGCGACCACAGCAGCCGCAGCCCGGCCACCGTCACCCAGGCGAACAGCGGGAACACGGCGACGCGTTCCATGCCGCCCACGCCGATGCCGGCGTCCACCCGGGACAGGAACAGCACGGTGCCGGCCAGTCCGAGCAGGCCCAGGAACGCGCTGACCCTCCGCAGCTCGCGCAGCAGCGGCGACCGGCCGAGCGCGGCGGCCAGCAGCGCCGCGTTGCCGAACGCGAAGACCAGCAGCGCGCCGAGCACGTGCAGGTTCTCGTCCACGTCGGCCGGGTGGAGGCCGGCCAGCACGTACCCGGATCCGGCGGCCACTGCCGACGCCACGGTGACGGTCGCGGCGCGGCCCGGGCGCAGCGCCCGGTGCCCGAGCAGCGCGCCGAACGCGAGCAGCAGCCCGGCGCCGACGAACACCGCGTTCATCGCCGGATGCCACGGCGAGCAGACCGGACGCGGGCGGCTGCTGTCCCACACGCCGCAGGTCACGTTGCCGAGGTCGCTGATGTTGTGTTCGGCCCAGCTGAACCGGGGCTGGTCCCAGGCCAGGCCGACGACGACGTTGGCGGCCAGGAACGACACGGCGGCGAGCAGCCAGCAGGCGCCCGCGAGGCGGTTTCTCATCCGCCGAGTGCACCGCCCGAGGGCGTCCCGGCGCACGGGGCGTGGCGGGCCGGTTCGAGGTAGGGCCAGGCCTACCCGGGAAGCGGGGTCCAGCCGGCTGGGAAGCACGGTGTGGCCTGGCTAGCGTCGTGCCATGACCGTTGATCACGGGTTGGCCGGCGCGTTGCGCCGCCGCCGCTACCTGCTGTCCGCGTGGCCGTGGCGGGCCCTGGCGTACGCCGTCACGACGCTGCCCCTGGCCGGCGCGGCGGCGCTCGGCGCGGCGGTGGTCGCCGCCCCGCTGCTGCTGGTGGCCGGCGCGCTGCGGCGGGGC